>DATCUA010000388.1:0-6076 GCA_036567645.1 Rectinemataceae bacterium
ATCTTTCTGAGATTTCATCGTCGCCATAGGGTCTCCTCTTCGCCTGAGCGCGCTCGATCCGACGCGTAGCAGGCTGTCTCGCGCACGGTCCATTCATCGACAAGATCCTGGGCGTCCGCCAAAATCCTTGCCCCCTGCTCGGCGAGCCCGTCCGCGCCCTCATTCCTCGCCCCTCCCAGGCAGGCGGAGTGGACGAAGACGTCCCTGCCTTCGGAAAGCGCGTGTTCTGCGGTGATCAGCGCGCCTGAGCGCCTTGGCGCTTGGACGACGACGCAGGAACGGCAGAGGGCGGCTATGATCCGGTTCCGCTCGGGGAATCTGTACTTCTGCATATCGGTTCCGGGGTGGTGCTCGGCTATGAGACAGCCTCCCGACTGGATGATGGAAGCTGCGAGGCCTCTGTTGGATCGGGGATATACATCGTCCATACCCGCAGGAAGGACGGCGAGGGTGGGTCCCCGCGCCGAAAGAGCCCCCCGGTGAGCCGCCGAGTCTATGCCCCGGGCGAGCCCAGAAACCACGCAGATGCCGCGAGCAGCCAATCCGGATGCGAGATCCTGGGCCGCTTCGATCCCCGCCATGGTGGGCGCCCTCGTGCCAACGACGGCGACTGCCGGCACATTCGGATCGGGGAGCCTGCCCCAAACGAAGAGGCCGAAAGGCGGCCGGTAGGACTCTCTCAGCTGGGGAGGATAGGAAGGGCTCAAGAGAGGGATGAAACGTATCCCCCTCGGTGCCAGCCAGGCCATATCCAGTCTCGCGGCCTTCACCGCGCCTTTGGGATTCCATCTCTCGCCCTCGATGCGCCTGAGGACGATCGATTCGGCGTCGAGCCTCGATAGGGACTCGAGCTGGCCGACCGAGCCAATGGCCTGCCAGAGCCTCAGCTTTTCCCTGCTCGAGAGCCCATCCACTCGGGCGACGGAGAGCTCGAGAAGGGGATCGCGGCATTCCTCGGCCCATGGGAACGGCGTATCGAAGAGGGGCAGGTTCCCGCTGTACATGCGCGCGCTTCCCTTCATGGGCAACCTCCCTACCCTTCTACGCGCGCCGATCGATATCATGCTTCGGCTCCTTTCTCAATTCCTCGGGAAATACTCGCGGTGGTAGCTCTGGAGAGCTTCCTCCTCGATATGGGTGTATATCTGGGTGGTCGATATATCCGAATGCCCAAGAAGCTCCTGGACCGTCCTGAGATCCGCTCCGCCGGCCAGAAGGTGGGTAGCGAAGGAATGCCTGAAGGTATGCACCTTGGCCTTGAGGCCCGTCTGGGCACGGATCCCCGAAAAGCGCATCCAGATGCCCTTCCTCGATATTCCCTTCCCCTCCTGGTTCAAAAAGACCAGATCTGATTTCTTGCGCTTGGCCAAAAGGGGGCGCGCCTCATCGATGTATCGCCTGAGCCAGATGGCGGCATCCTCGCCGAAAGGCACGAGTCTCTCCTTTTTGCGCTTCCCCGTAACCCGGATAAGGCGCTCGTCCATGAAGAGACCGTCGAAACTCAAGGAGGCAGCCTCCGATATCCGAAGACCGCACGAGTACACGAGCTCGAAGAGGGCTCTGTCGCGAACCCCATTGGGCGTGCCCAGATCGATGCTCGCAAGGAAGCGGTCTATCTCCTCGGGTGCCAGGACATCGGGAAGATTGCGCTCCTGCTTGGGCGTTTGGATGAGCAGGGAGGGGTCGTCCCTCCTCAGACCTTCCAGCTTCATGAATTTGCACAGGGAGTGCATGGAGGAGACGAGACGGGCCATGGTCGTCTTGGAGAGGCCCGAGCGCTGGCGGAAGATGAGGTAGGATAGGAAATCCTCCGAGCCGGCCGTCTCGGGGCTTTTCCCCTGCTCGGCAAGGAAGCGTTCGAGTCCGTCCAGCTCGCGCAGATAGGCGTCGGCTGTGAGGATCGATCTCTTCCTCACGAGGAGGAGATGGGCCTTGAAGCGGTCGGCGAGTACGCTCACGCCCTCGCCCCCATGCGCTCGGCTCCGAATTTCTTCTCTCTCAGGATGGTGGGGATGTCGAGTTCGTCTCCCTCGATGGAGCCCTCGAAGCCGAAAATCTTGGAGGAAGGCTGAGCTGCGAGGCCCTGGCTTTCGTATTCCTGGGGCGACACGTACTCGCTCATGGGCTTGCGGATCTCGGTCTTGGCGCGCACGGTGCGTTCGAGCTCGGAAGCCGGCTTTTTCGCATTTCCGAAACCCGTCGCTATCACAGTCACGCGCACCTCGTCCTTCAGCCCGGGATCGGTAACGAAGCCGGCTATGATGTGGGCTTCTTCCGCAGCCTTCTCAGTGATGAAATCCACGATCTGCTGGTATTCGAGGAGGGAGAAGTCCTCTCCGCCCGTCACGTTGACGAGTACGTTCTTGGCTCCTTCTATGCGCGCGTCATCCAGAAGGGGATTATTCACGGCCTTGTTGGCCGCATCCAGGGACCTGTTCTCGCCGGTTCCTATGCCGATGCCCATTATGGCGTCGCCTTGGCCCTGCATCACCGTGCGGACGTCAGCGAAATCGATGTTGATATCTCCTGCGAGCATGATGAGATCCGAAATTCCCTGGACTCCCTGCCTGAGAACGTCATCGGCGACGACGAATGCCTGGCGAATCGGAGTGCTCTTCTCCACCACCTTGAGGAGGTTCTGGTTGGGAATGACGATGACCGTATCCACGGCCTGTCGCAGCTTCTCCAGGCCCTCATCGGCTATCCTGCTCACTACCTTGCCCTCGAAGGTGAATGGCTTGGTCACCACAGCCACCGTGAGCGCGCCGAGATCGCGCGCGGTCTGGGCAATGATCGGAGCCGAGCCCGTGCCCGTGCCGCCGCCCAATCCTGCGGTGACGAATACCATGTCGGCTCCGCGCAGCGACTGTTCTATCAGTTCCCTGTCCTCGACAGCGGCTTTTTCGCCAATATCGGGCTTTCCTCCGGCGCCCAGGCCCTTGGTCAGCTTTGTGCCTATGCCCAGCTTGATCTCGGCCTTGGATCGCTCCAGATCCTGGAGATCGGTGTTGACGGCTATGAACTGGACGCTCTTCAGGCCCCCGGCGATCATGCGGTTGACTGCGTTCGAGCCTCCCCCGCCCGTGCCGATCACCTTGATAACCGTGGGGTTAGCCGCGCCTTCTTCATCGATGATCTCTATTGCCATGATTTCCTCCTTGAGCCGGACGGCCGCGTGGCCGGGGGCTTCAGACAAACTTTTCCTTGAGCCAGTCCACCAGTTTTCCGAGGCTTTTCGCCTTGGCTTTGTCTTTACGCGCGGCAGGGGGCTTTCCAAAAGCCTCCGAAGCCATGATCTCGTCGGCTTCCAGGAGCACGAGCCCCAAGACGGAAGCGAAACCGGGATTCCGATATTGAGCTTCGAGGCCGGGAATCGAAAGCGGGGTTCCGATGCGGGCCGGCAGGCCGAACACGTACTCGGCCAATTCCCTGGCGCCCCCCATTATCGAAGCCCCTCCCGTCAGAACGACGCCGGACTTGATCTCTTTCATGAGGCCGGACTTCTCGAGCCTCTCCTTGGCCATCAGGAGGATCTCCTCCATCCTCGGTTGGATGATGGCGCAGAGCTTTTTCCTCGGTATCTCCGTAGGATCCCTGCCCCCTACGCCGGGCACGAGAATGAGCTCGTCGGGTTCTACCGTATCCTCCCAGCAAGAGCCGGCCTCGCGTTTGAGTTTTTCCGCCGCGTCCATGAGGAGGCTCAGCATGATAGAAATGTCGTTCGTCACCTGAAGGCCACCTGCGGGCACGGAGGCGGTGAACCAGGGATCCCCTTCACCGAAGACGACGAGGTCGGTCGTCCCTCCTCCTATATCGAGAAGGAGGCATCCGAGATCGCGCTCCTCGTTCGCGAGGACGGATCTCGCCGAGGCGAGACTGCCCAAGATGCGCCTATCCAGCTTGTATCCCGCCCTACTCACGCATTTGGCCAAGTTCTGGGTAGTGGTGACGGAACTCGTGACTATGTGGACATCGGCTTCCAGCCTCACGCCCATCATGTGTAGGGGATCCTTGATGCCTCTCTGGGCGTCGACGGTATAGCCCTGGGGGATTACATGGAGTATTTCCCTGTCTACGGGGATGGATACGGCCTTGGCTGCGTCATGAACGCGAGCTATGTCTTCGGCGGTGATTTCCCTTCCCTTGCCTTCCACTCCCACGACGCCCCGGGAGTTGAGGCTTTCCACGTTGGCCCCTGACACGCCGAGAACGCAGGAATGGATTTCTCTTCCCGAGGCTAGTTCGGCCGATTCTATGGCAGAAGTCACGGCCGAAAGCGTGGCTTCTATATTGAGCACCACTCCCCTGCGCAACCCAGTCGAGGGGGCCACGCCCACCCCGGTTATCATGAGGGTGTCGTCTTCGTCGAATTCCCCCACCACCGCCCTGGTGGAGGTAGTCCCTATGTCGAGACCGACTATGAAGGTGTCAGCCAGCTTGTGCCTCCTTTGTTTTGTACACGATCGTGCCGGTGCGGAAATCCACCTCCTCCGCTTCCTCGGCTCCCTTCCTGGCTTCTAGTATGTCCAGGACGAGAAGAGCCGAATTCAGGTCGGCCGCACGGAGCCGGGATGGCATGCGGATGGGAATGCCTTTTCCTGTCGGATAGAGGAGGAGTTCCGCTTCGGAATCCGAAATCTTCTCCACTTTGATTTCAGAAAAGGCGGCGAGGGGAGAAGGATCGAGCTTCTGCAATTCAGCTATGTCTCCGAGCAGAGGAAGGAGAAAGGCTGGAAGGCTCTGCCCGGGCTGGAAGTTCTCGAACCGTATGCCGGAGAGCACGGGCAGCCTGGCATGATCCTGGATCTGATCCAAATATGCGAAAGCCACACCAGAGGGGTCAATGGCTATGGATCTGGTTCCCAGCTCCTCGGTCACGAGGACACAGGCTATAGCCTTGCGCTCGACGATATCGATCGAAAGGGCTTCCGGAAAGATCCTGCGTATCGACACGGCCTCTATCTTCGGGTTGGCGAGTATTCTCGACTTCATCGCCATCGTGTCTGCGTTGAGGAGATTGAGCTCGGGGCTCAGATCCAGAGCCTGGAGAATCTCGGCTTCGGAAATAGTCTTCATTCCCTGGATAGATACGTGCGCGATTCTCGTCACCTCGGGCAGGACGAAGGAAAGGCCTATGCCGAGCGCCGAGAGAAGGCCGAAGGCGAGCACGAGCTTGGCGATTTCGGATCTGCGTGAAGCTTCTGGTTTTGCCGAAGCCTGGGCCCGTTGCGCTAGTTTCTTCGCAGATCGGCCGTAGATCCTTGAAGCCTTTTGCTTGGGCCGGGAGAGGATGAGGAGGTCGTCCAGGCGATCCGCGCCGGGACTTCCCGGCTCCTCTATCCTCGCCTTCCGGGGGCCTGAGCTTTTAGGAATCGAGGCGACTCTGGAGGAAGCCTTGAGGGAGGAGGTGCCGGCCAAGCCCGAGCCGAGGCGAACCGAGCTTCGGGACAAGGGCGCGAGCTCGGATAGGGTTCCAGCCGTGTTCGATCCCTTCGCCCTGGGCGGGAGCTTGTTCCGTATCATAGAGAGGACATCAGGCATCGAAGCCTCCATTTTCCTTGACATCGGGATCCAAAGCCCTGAAATTCCCTCCCTTGAGCGCGTTGGCTATCAGGCCGCACGCGAGGCACGAGGCGAGCAGAGAAGAACCTCCGGAAGAGAAGAACGGCAAGGCAAGACCCGTCACCGGGAAAAAGCCCGAGACTACCCCCAGATTCGCGAGCACCTGGAGGCAGAACAGGACGACCAGTCCAATGGCCAGGAGCTCCCTGAAGCCCCCTCGCCTCTTCGCTTCCCTGATGACGGTGAAGGCGAGGAAGAGCCAGATGGCGAATACCACAGCCACGCCCAGGAAGCCGAACTCCTCAGCGAAACCGGCGAAGACGAAGTCAGACTCTATTTCGGGTATGGACGCGAGCTTTCGCGTGCCGAGCCCCAGCCCTTTGCCGAAGAGCCCGCCCGAAATTATGGCCTTGAGGGAATTCTGTATCTGGAAGTTGGCGCCGTGGGGATCGAAATCGGGGATGATGAAACCGAGCACGCGTTCCAGCCTGTATTCTGAGGAGCCGACCATGAG
>DATCUA010000389.1:0-12811 GCA_036567645.1 Rectinemataceae bacterium
GGGGACCTGCCGCAACCAACCCCCTCCCTCTATCCCCCTTTTTAGATGCAGTATTTCTGGGAGAAGCTGAAGCCGGATTTTACGATTTAGTCGATGAGCTCGATGAACTCAAACGCGGGGGAGCCTCTCGGGGAAGGCTCCTTGAGTGCCTGAGGTCGAATCCGGCGATCTGGATGCCCGACGATGGTCGTCATGGGGAAAAGCGCGCATACAGGGCAGTTTTTTCTGGCTTTTCCGCGAAGCAGAGCAGCACCTGGGCCCCCATGCCCATCATGCCGACAGTCCAGAGCCACGGGACCGTGGAGATCATGCGAGGCTGTCCGAACGGTTGCAGGTTTTGTCATGCCGGATACTTCTACCGGCCTCAACGCGTAAAAAGCCTCAGGCTCATATGCCAGGAGGTAGAGGAACTCGTAGAGCGAGGCGGCCATAGGGAGATAACCCTCGCTTCCCTTTCGAGCGGCGATTTCCCTGGCATCTCAGAACTCTTTGCAACCCTCAATAGCCGTTTCGGCATGAGGAACGTATCCTTCCAGCTGCCGAGCCTTAAAGTGGATACCTTCACCTTGCCCCTCCTGGCTCAGCTTTCCGAGGTACGCAAGTCCGGCCTCACCTTCGCAGTCGAGACTCCCGTCACTGAATGGCAGAGAAGCATCAACAAGACGGTGGACGCCCAGAAGATCGTCGAGATTCTCGAAGAGGCCAGAAGGCTGGGCTTCAAGTCGGCTAAGTTCTACTTCATGATAGGATTGCCGGTACCAGGGAAGGGAAGGGGAGAGGGGGAAGCCATCCTCGAATTCCTCAGGAATATCGCCAGTTGCACCAGGATGAAACTGAACGTCAATCTGGGGGTCTTCGTACCCAAGCCCCATACCCCCTACCAGAGGGAGCCCCAGATTTCCGAAAAGCTTGCTCTGGAAACAATCTACCTTGTCAAGGATGGCATAAAGCCTGCCAAGAATGTCTCCATATCATACCATTCTCCCTTCACGGCTTTTCTCGAAGGAATATTGTCCCGCGGCGATCTGAGAACGTCGGAGCTGATTCTCGACGCGTGGAATCGCGGATGCCGCTTCGACGCTTGGGACGAATACCTCAACAAGGGAGCCTGGAGGGAAGCGATCGCCGCGCACTCGGCCTCCAGAGGCGAAGACCTTACGGAAAAGTACTCGGGAAGTCGCTCTCTCGAAGGCTCGCTTCCCTGGGATACGCTTGAAATGTTCGTTTCCCGCTCGTATCTGGAAAACGAGCTCAGGCTATCCGAAAGCCATACGCTCACGGAGGCCTGCACAGAAGAGTGCAATCACCTCTGCGGGTCATGCAACAACGCTTTCAGGCTCGTCAGGGAAACCGAGGAAGCCGTGATCGCTGGCAGTCATAATGAGGCCTGTGCGGAGGCCAAGCCCGAGAAAGCGTCCTTCCCCTTTGCGAAAGACACCCTCCAGGACAGGCGTCTAGTATTTACGTATGAAAAAGTAGGCAAGCTCGCCTATCTTCCCATGCATGCTTTTTCCGAAGCCATAGCACGGGCATGCGCTGTAGCCGGCTTGCCTATACGTTACACGGAAGGATTCAATCCATTTCCTAAAATGGAATTAAGCCAGCCTCTGTCTCTCGGCGTCGAATCTCTGGAGGAACTCGCAGCCCTGTGGTTGTATTCAGATATCTCTATGATTCCCATAGAGGCGATTCGCCGCGATATCCAATCCGGTCTGCCGAAAGGCATGAAGATCCGGTCGATAAAGATTGGCAAAAGTCGTTCTGCCGGCAGGCAGACAATAGGAGCCCTGTATTTCGGATCGGTTTACAGGGTGGAGTTCGATGAACCAGAAGAATTGGCGGCATTCAAGACATGGTCAGCAGAAAACGCACCAAGCCTACAGATCGACACAGAGACCGATGTATATGAACCGCGTACCGAGACAGGCATTTCTTGCCAGTTAATGGCCGACGAAAGGAAAGGACGAGGTTCTATGGCTTCGATTCTTCGGAAGTTCGGGGTCAATCCGAAAATTACTCGACTTAGCATCCTGGGAACCGATGGCAAAGATTCTAAGCCTGTACCTCTCTACGACCTGCTCTGATTGCGATTTCAAGACGGGTAAAGCTTGTCACTAAAGGAAAGGTCCTGACACATTACTGTAGACAGAATATACATTATACGAAGTCATGAAAACGACTCAAAGCCCTGGACTATATGTCACCCCGCTCTCTATGACAAAAGGTTCGCTGAATAGGGCGGCAACTCCGGGGGTCGAACGGTCCTGTCCGTACGCGAAGGCAATGAAGACAAAGTAGACAGTCGAAGGATTATCGGAACCAGCGTAATCGCGATCACCGCTACGATAATTGGCTACTTTATAGAACGAAATTCGTGTAGGTTCGGCGATGTTCCTAAAAATAGGAACGCTCAGAAGAGCGTCGTCATCGCTCAGAATCCAGTCTGAGCCTGCGTTCATGGTCACATAATATGTCTTAGCAGATGCTGCTTCTATAGCTGTCATTTTCGCAAGTGGGATGTCGCCGAGATTAGCAAGGCGCATACGATAGAAAGATCGCGTGTTGGAAACGTAACTTTCAAATGCGAGAGGCCGATCAGAGTACAGCGTTGCTTGATACGCGATCTGTGCGGCTTCCTCGTTGGCAGTTTGGACATTGTCGAATGCGCGGTAGTAGATTTCGTATCCCTTGAATGATTGGCTCGCCCCCTCGAGGGGGTCATAATTCTCTATCTGATGTCTGAGACTGAGAATGCCAGCTCCTCCAGCAGAAGAGAAATCCTCGGGAGGATAGAGGAGGAGGACGGTATCGATTCCGCAGGATGCAAGAATCAGGGAGAACGACGCTCCTGCAAATATGAGGGAGAATAGACGTCGTATCAAGCCCGCCTCCCTTGCTCTGAGCGATACCCTCCCCCACCCAACCGAAGCTAAGTGCGGGAGCATAGAAGCCTCGCTATTGCTGGATATGTCCCGCGCTCTTTAGGTAGATGATCCTATCCTTAGCGAGTTTGGCCCAATCCGACTCGGGCTGTGAAGACACCAGAGCTTCATAGCTATCATACGCTCCCTTCCAATCGGAAGCGCTTTCCTTGAGCCTGCCCAGGGAGAATCTCGCATGGGCGAGGTTGGGGTTGTCTTTGGTGTACTTTTCCACAATTCGAGTATAATGTCCAATCGCTATTTCGTGCTTTCCTTGCTCTTCGGCGGCTACAGCCGCCATTTCGAGTGCCATGGGCGCTAGATAGGTGTTCTTACGTTTGTCCGCCGCGTCGACGGCGGCCTTTTCCGCGCTCTCCCACTCCTTCTTGGATGAATAGATCCCCGCCTTGGTGAAGAGAGCCTGCTGGGCTGCGAAGCTACGAGGCCACTTCTTTATCACCGAATCCAGTGATGCGAAGAGTGCGGTTTCCAGCTCGGCTTTTTTCGTTGCATCCTGTTCATCTCTCCATGGAGCGATTTTTGCCCTCGTCTCTTCCATTGCGCGCGACGACTTCTCTGCGATAGAGTTCGATACTATGCTCGTCGCTCCGACTATAGCCAAAGCGGCTACGAAGACGCCCAGAACGGCGAGAAACGCCAGCTTGTGCTTGCCGATAAAATCCGACAGCTTTTCTGCGAAAGACTTCTCCTCCGCCTTGGTGTCGGGCCGTATGGTAGTTGCCTTATTTTCCACCTGTCACTCCTTTGGCTGGGTGATTTTAAGCTCTTTTATCAATCGTGATAAGTAGGTTCGTTGAATATCCAAGGCTTTGGCCGTAGCTGTCTGGTTCCATCCGTGCAGGGCAAGAGCGTTTCGCAAGAAGCTTGCTTTGAAAGCGTTCATGGCATCCCTCAGGTTCTTCCCGCGATAGTCTTGGGCTTCGCTGCGCTCGGATCCTATCATCAGATCGCTTGCGAGAACCATGTCGGACAGCCCGAGCACTACCGCCCTTTCAACCGCATTTTCGAGTTCTCGCACATTGCCTGGCCATGCATACGATAGAAGCGCCTCCATGGCTGTATCGCTGAAGCCGAGGATTGGCTTGTTCATTTCCCTAGCGGCTCGTTTAAGGAAATGCTCGGCAAGGACAGGAATGTCCTCCTTCCTTTCCCTGAGAGGAGGGATGAGTATCGGCAAGACGTTCAGCCGGTAGAAAAGATCGGCTCTAAAGGCTTGGCGTTCTACCAGAGCTGCCAAGTCTTGGTTCGTGGCTGCAATGATCCTCGTGTCTACAGTCATCGTGGTCGAAGATCCCACGCGCTCGAAACTCTTCTGTTGGATGACCCTGAGAAGCTTGGACTGGAGTTTGAGCGGGAGTTCTGCTATCTCGTCCAAGAAAATCGTGCCGCCCTCGGCGAGCTCGAAGCGGCCCTTGCGATCGTTTACGGCGTCGGTGAAAGCTCCCTTGACGTGTCCGAAAAGCTCGCTCTCAAGGAGGTTTTCTGGCAGGGCCGCGCAATTGACGCGTACGAAGGGCTTTTCGGACCTCTTGGACATGCGGTGAATGCGCTCGGCTACGAGTTCCTTGCCTACCCCGCTTTCGCCGAGGATGAGGACTGAGGCATCCGAAAGTGCTATCCTGTCGACAAGCCGCAGCTTTTCATCCATGGCCTTCGAAGCGAAGATCATGTTGTGCCAGCCGGCTGCTTCCACAGCCTTGTCGCTCAGATAGGCTATCTCCGCCGATGTTCTCTGGAGGTACCGGGCGTTTTCTACTGCGATGGCGGCCTGTTGGGAAAATATCTCCAGCCAGGAAAGATCCTCTTCGGTGAAATATCTTCCTCTAACCTTGTTCAGGACTTCGATGACACCTACGAGCTTGCCTTTGACCTTCATGGGCACGGCGATGACCGAGCGAACAGGAAAATCGAGATCGTGGGCCATGGACGCAGAGAAGCGCGGATCCCGCTCGGGATCGTTGACAATGATGGGCGTTCCTTTTTCGGCCACCCATCCAACTATGCCTTGGCCGAGCGGCATGCTGGCACCGGTGAGTTGTGCGTTGCGCGGTCCTGTGGCGACAGCGAAGCTGAGCTTCCCAGATACCGCGTCATGCAAAACGAGGCTCGCAGCCTCGGCGGCAACGAGCCTCGTCGATGATTCGATGATGCTTTCGATCAAGATGGATGCGTCAGCGTACTTGGAATTGATCAGGGAGTTCACTTCGATGAGAAGGTCGAACCTATCCCGATCTATTGTTCCGAGCATCGCCTTCCCTGATCAAGAATTCTTCTTGCTGGTGTCTCGCTCCTTGAGCAGATCGCCGATCGTAAAGCCTCCATCGGTTTCCTCTTCCTGGATGAACCTGGAGATCTCTTCGCGCTGCTGCCTCTGGACCAGATCCTTGATCGAGAGGCCTAGCTTCTGGCGCTCGGGGCTGAGGTCTACGACGACGGCCTTGACCGCCATGCCGGGAGTGAATTTTTTGAGGGCTTCGTCCCATGACTCGTCCCTGTCGGAACTGAGATCCTGCTTTTTGACGAGGCCATCTATGTCACCCTGCACCTTTACGAAAACACCGAAGTCCGTGACGTTGGACACAGTGCCGTCGACAATGGATCCTATTCGGAAAGCCTTTGCGAAAGACTTCCAGGGATCCTCGGAAAGCTGCTTAACGCCAAGTCGTATGTTTCGCTCTTCGGGGCTGGAATCGATGACGACTACCTCGATCTCTTCTCCCTCGTGGAGCACCGATGAGGGGTTTTTGATCCTGGAAGTCCAAGAGAGATCGTCCACGTGGAGGAACCCGTCTATCCCTTCCTCGAGTTCGATAAAAGCTCCGGCGTTGGTTACCTTCACGATCTTGCGCGTGAGACGCATGCCCACTGGATAGTGCTCGTTTATAGAATCCCAGGGATTTTCCTGCACCTGCTTGAGGCCGAGCGAGACCTTGCCTGCCTGGATGTCGTATCCAAGGATCATGCAGTCGACTAGATCTCCGCTCTTGAGCATATCTTCGGGTCTGTGGACCTTCTTGACCCAAGAGAACTCCGAGATATGCGCCAAACCCTCGATGCCTTCTTCGAGCTCGATGAAAGCCCCGTAATCGGTGAGCTTGGTCACCTTGCCCTTGACCACGTCGTTGACATGGTACTTTTCCTCAAAGGTGAACCAGGGATCCTGGGTGAAATGCTTGAGAGAGAGATTGATGCGTTTTTCCTCGGGTTCGAGCCTGATAACTTTGAGCTCGATTTCCTGGCCCTTGCGCACGTAGTCCTTGGGCCTGGTCACGTGGCCCCAGCTCATGTCGTTGATGTGGAGCAGACCGTCGAATCCGCCCAGGTCAATGAAAGCGCCGAAGCTCGTAAAGCTCTTGACTGTTCCCTTGACCGTATCGCCAATCTGGACGCTCTGAAAGAAGTCTTCCCTGCGCTTATCTATATCTTCCTCGAGCCAGCGTCTGCGGTTGAGGATGATGTTTATCTTCTTTTCGGAATAGAGCCGCTCTAGGTAGAAGAGACTCTTTACCCCAACGATCTCCTCGGCATTCTCTATCCTCTGTATGTCGGCCTTCGACGCGGGGAGGAAGCCCTTGAGTCCATGCCCGAGGTCTACCTCGAAGCCGCCCTTCACTTCCTTCTCTATAGTGCCCTCTACTGGTTGGTGATCCTTGAATGCCACGGCTATAGACTTCCAGAACACTTTTTCGTCGGCGCGTTTTTTGGAGACGATGACCTCTCCCGAATGCGTTTCCTTCTTGACGAGGATGACACGTACGTGATCCCCGACCTTGGGTACATCGGTGCCGAACTCGAGAAGAGGGATCTTGCCCTCGGACTTGTAGCCCACATCGACGAAGACGAAATCGCCAGCGATCTGGACGACTTTGCCCTCTATGAGATCTCCCTCCTCCAGGCCCTCGAAACTCTTGAGGTACTGCTCCTGCAATTGTGTCTGGAAATCGTCGCGGGCGGGAGGGGCGACGTCCATTCCCACTTCCTTATTCTCCATGTGCTTCCCTTACGTGCAGAATTTGACTATATACAATCTCATAAACTCGCTCTATGGTCAAGCCGGAGGTGTCCAAATACAGGACGCCCGGAGCGATTTTCAGCGCCCCAACTCTCTTGCCCTTGTCTATTTCGTCGCGCATGCGGATGTTCTCGAGGATGAGTCCGTAATCCAAGCCGGAGCTCCCTTCGGCAAAACGCCTGCGAGCCCTCTCCTCTATGGATGCATCGATATAGAACCGAACTTCTGCGTCGGGGAACACGACGGTTGTCATGTCCCTGCCCTCCACGACTACATCTCTGCCGCAGGCTGCCGTGCGGACTATGCCGTTCACTATCTTCCTGAGTTCAGGCACGGCCGAAACCTGTGCTACCACTGCGTCCACTTCGGCGGAACGCAATTCCCTCCCGAGCTTCGATCCCGAAAGCAACACCGATCCATCCTCGTCTACGCCGAGATCCAATCCCCGCGCGAGCCGGATGAGGGCTTCCGAATCGTCTATGCCTATTCCCGCGCCAAGGGCCGCGTAAGCTATAGCCCGGTAGAGGCTACCCGAGTTGATGCAGGTAAAGCCCGCCCGCTCGGAAAGCATCCTCGCTATCGTGGATTTCCCGCAGCCTGCAGGTCCATCCATGGCTACCGTCATTGTGTACTCCCCTTCTCGCCCTCTTTCCTTTTTGAGTACTCGAGTAGAGCCACGACTTCTTGGGGATCGAGCTCTCTGTATGCGCCTTCGGGAAGATCGCCTAAATGGATAGGGCCGAGTCGAACTCGCCTCAAGCTCAAGGTCCTGAGGCCGTAATGCTCGAGCACTCTCCGTATCTCCCTGTTCTTCCCCTCCAGGAGGACGACGCGCAAGGTAGTATCGCCGATGAGTTCGGCTTCGAGGGCTCTCAGTGTTTCATTGCCCAGTTCGAGGCCTCGCTCGAAGGACTCGGCGAGCCCGCGGGGCAATGGCTTATCTGATTTGACGATATATTCCTTGTCTATGCCACCGGAGGGATGTACCAGGATTCTAGCGAGTTCCCCGTCATTGGTGAAAAGGAGGAGGCCGCTCGACCACTGGTCAAGGCGACCGACATTGTAGACTCGCTCGGGTATGCCTACGCCGAGAAGGGATGCGGCGACCGGTCTGCCCTTTTCGTCGGCCATCGATGATACGAATCCCCTCGGCTTGTTGAGGATTATGTACCTGAGCCTCGTTTCGGGCCTGAGAATCTTGCCCTCATAGACCACTGCGTCCTCCGGGCCAACGCTGGAACCCAGCAGTGCCGGCTGGCCATTCACACGCACCTTGCCGCTCTTTATGAGCTTTTCGCACGCTCGCCTCGAGCCTATGCCGCAGGAAGCCATGTACGCCTGGAGCCGCTTGGTTTCGCTCATCCCGTTTCCGCCTCGGGGCCCTGGAAGCGGCTTCTGTCGATGTCGCCGAGTTTTGGGAGGTCAGCTATAGACCCGAGCTTGAAGTATTTGAGGAACTCCGGAGTGGTGCCGTACTGGATGGGCTTTCCAGGGATATCCTTCCTGCCCACCTCGGCTATGAGCCCTCTCGATAGGAGGAATCTCGTCATCCCATCGGCCGATACGCCGCGTATGGCCTCGATCTCCGCTCTCGTGATGGGCTGTGAGTAGGCTATGATTGATAGGGTCTCCATGGCCGCCCTCGAGAGCTTGGCCTCGTTCTTGCGCCCGTACCTGTCCTTGAGCCTTTCCCATACCGAGGTCTTGGGTGCCAGAATCCAGCCTCCCCCCGACTTGATGGGAGCCACGCCGCGGAAGGAGGCTTCGGACTCGACAGCCATCCTCTGGAGGGCTTGGAGCACATCCTCTACCGCGGCGCCGGCTATGGACGCGAGCCTCTCTTCGCTTGCGGGTTCGCTTTCGAGGAGGAGTATAGCCTCAACGACAGCTGCGATTTCCTCATCTTCCATCTTCATCCTCCCCCCTGTAGGGGAATATCTGGATGTCCCCGAAGAGCCGATGCTGCCTGATGCGGATCAGCTTGTTCTTGACAGAATCCAGGAGTGCGAGGAAAGCGCAAGCGAGATCCATCGCAGATCGTGGCCTGGTTATTAGCTCTGCGAAGGAGAAATGCCCTTTCCGTCCGAGGAGCTCCAGAACAAGGGAAATCTTCTCGTTGATCGAAATCTCTTCGTAAAGGTCGATGATGCGTTCGGAATCGAAGTGCTGGACGAGAGAGGAAAAAGTCCTGAGCAGATCCCAGACGTCGAGGTCGGCCCAGGCGTCTTCCCCCGGTGGATCCGGAAAGGGCAGGACTCTCTGCATAGTCGATCGCTCCAGGGTCCACTCGACTTCCATCTCCCGCTTTTCCATGAGCTCCGAGAGTTTCTTGAAGCGCTGATATTCGATGAGCTTGTCTATGAGTCCGCGGCGCGGATCATCGACCTCCTCTTCGTCGTCTGGGCTCTGGGGCAGGAGCATCCTCGACTTGGTGAGGAGAAGGGTCGCTGCAAGATTATAGAAGTCCGAAAGCTCGTCCAGGTCTATATCCGTTTCCTCGGAGAGGCAGGCGAGGTATTGTTCAGTGATCGAAGCTATGTGGATGTCGTAAATGCTCATGTCGTTGCGCTTGATCAGATAGAGAAGGAGATCCAGAGGGCCCTCGAAATCCTTGAGCCTGAAAGAACGGCGAAGACCGCGGTCGGGATCTTGAGAAGCGGCCAGCTCCGCTTCGTCATGTTGCGCGGCGGGAATGCTCTGCATCACGGATAGGGAGCATAATAGCCCTCGCGGCCCAGAGGGTAAATACCCTGGGGAGGCAGTTCGAAGAGGAAAGAGGAGAAGGGGCTACCTGAAACTGGATCGACGAGGTCGGGATCCAGATCGAGCAAGGGGAGGAGGACGAACTTTCTTTCCCTCATCGCTGGATGGGGCACGATGAGATCCGGTTCGGCGATGATTCTCGATCCGATCAGGAGGATATCGATATCGATGATCCGGGGGCCTTTGGGAACGGCCCCTTCTCTGACGCGCCCGAGTTCAAGTTCCATCTTTTGAACTGCATCGAGAAGGGTTCTCGGATCCAGGTCGGTGAGGCCGCACATCACGGCATTGAGAAACGAGGGCTGGTTTTCCACGTAACGGGGTTTGGACTCCCATATGCCAGAGAGTCGCGCCTCGTGCAGGAAACGAGAACAGGAGGCGAAAGCACGAAAGATGTTTTCGTTCCTGTCGCCCAGGTTGGAACCGAGGCCGAGCCAGACGGTGTCCATGGTTTAGAAGAGATCGTCGGCGCTAATGACAGCCACGTCCTCAGACGGTTTCCGAGCAGAGGCGGGTTCTTGGGTAGGAACCCCTCCGGCCGTCCTGTCTTCCTTCCCCTGGTCGGCTTCCTTGCGGGCGAACATCTTTGCCCTGACGAGATCCTCTATCGTCCTTGCCGCGTCGACATTCTGCTCCAGGTAGAGCTTGGCGTTCTCCCTGCCCTGCCCCACCTTCTCCTCTCCCCACGTGTACCAAGCTCCCTTCTTGTCCAGGATGCCGTACTTGACTGCGGCGTCGAGGAGGGAAGCTGATGCCGAAATGCCCTTGCCGAATATGATTTCCAGCTCCGTTCTCCGAAAGGGCGGAGCCATTTTGTTCTTGACAACCTTCACGCGTACCTTGTTGCCAACGGCTTCTTCATCTCCCCGCTCGATCGTCTCAACCTTCCTGACTTCCAGGCGCACCGAGGCATAGAACTTCAGAGCATTGCCACCCGTTGTCGTTTCGGGGTTTCCGAACATGACGCCGATTTTCATCCTTATCTGGTTGATGAACACGAGGATAGTCTTGCTTTTGGACAAGGTGCCCGCGAGCTTTCGTAGGGCTTGGCTCATGAGACGGGCTTGCAGGCCCACGTGGGCGTCCCCCATCTCTCCCTCTATCTCGGCTTGGGGCGTGAGGGCTGCCACTGAGTCTATCACTATTATATCGACTGCCCCGGAACGAATGAGGGACTCGGCGATGTCCAGAGCCTGCTCGCCGTTGTCCGGCTGTGAAACCCATAGCTCGTCGATATCTACGCCCAGATTCTTGGCATAAACCGGGTCGAGAGCATGCTCGGCATCGATGAAAGCCGCTATGCCACCATTTTTTTGAGCCTCGGCTATGGCATGGAGGGCAAGCGTCGTCTTGCCCGAGGATTCAGGGCCATATATTTCCACTATCCTTCCTCGGGGATAGCCGCCGATGCCCAAGGCCTCGTCGAGGAGAATCGAGCCCGAGGAAATGGCTTCGATGCCCTTGGCGCTCTCGTGCGCCCCGAGCTTCATCAGGGAGCCCTGGCCAAACTGTTTCTCGATCTGGAGCCTCGCGACCTCCAGGGCCTTGAGCTTTTCGGCGTTCTCCGGCTCCCTGGCCTGGCCACATTGATCCATCTCCAGCCGAGCGGACTGCTCGGCCGCGGATTCTGTCTGCTTGATCGAGGGTCGTCTTCCCATGGCATCCTCCAGGTAATATACGCATCCCATCCTACCATATGATTCAGAGGAAGGTACAGGAAAAGGATCAGCTTTTGCGCATCAAGTCGAGTACCGATACTTTCGTAGCCTTGCGGGCTGGGAGGGCCGAAGCCGCCAGGCAGAGAGCTAGGCTTGCCAAGCCAAGGAAGAGCAGTTGTGGAAAATCCGGCTTTACAGGGATGCGCTCGAGGTAGTACGCAGGATCGAGCACACGAATAGCCCCTGAGTGTGTAGAAGCCGATCCGGCAAAGAGCGCGGCGATATAATTGATCATGAATTCTAGGATTGTGATTATATCGTTGATGCCGAGGGAGAAAAGGAGGCCGATTCCGAGGCCGGAAATCGTGCCCAGGGTCCCCGTCACAAAGCCGGCCCCAACGAAAATCGATCGTATAGTAGCATCGTTCGCCCCGAAGCTCCTCATTATAGCTATCTCGATCGAACGCTCGGCTACGAATGTCGAGAGAGCCGATCCCAAATTGATGCAAGCTACTACCAGAGCTATGGCCATGATGAGGGCTAGCATGGACTTAGTGGTAGAGAAAGAGCGGAAGAGACTCCGTTCTATTTCTGGCCAAGGCCGCGCCAGATCCCGTATGAACCAAGCAGGGAATAGGAGTTCGAGCTTCTCGGCGGCAGAGTCGATTATGCCGCCAAGGCTTTCGGAATAGGGGTCTTCGACCCGCAGACCAGCAAAAAAGATAGATGAGGGATAGTCGATCAGGTTGCGGCCTTTCGACTCGTCGATGAAAGCCCAGTTCGCGTCCAGATCCCTATAGCCTGCGCTGACTATGCCTGTCACTTTGAAAAAAGAGAGCCTGGGCGCATATCCGCTACCTGGTGCGAAGGCGTAAGGGCCACCCTCCCCTTTCATTTCCTCCTGCCCCCTGGAGGCGGTGACGATCGTTAAGGAGTCCCCGAGCTCGATCCCGAGCCGCTCGGCCAAGGCCGTGCCGATTACAACTCCGTTCCCTTTGGGCTGAAGCTCCCCTTGCAGGACTTCGAGATAGGTCTGGAGCTTTCCAGAGGTATAGAAATCGGGCGAGATGGAGCGCAGGCTGACGGCATGGGTGCTTTTACCAGAGAGAGCTAAGCCCTCGCCGTTCCTCTCGAGGAAGGCCGATTCCACGCCGGGAATAGACCTCAGCGTTTCCAGAACCTTGGCCTCATTCGTTTCGGAAAGTGAGAGCGGTAATGCTATCTGAGCATGATGCGTTTTCGTGGCAAGGTAGCGCTCCGTGATGCCCTGAATCATTCCATCGGATATGAGGAGGACGAGGACGAGGGGCACGAGGCTGATGGCGACGCCGAGGACGGCGCCTCCCATGCCCGACCTGGGTATGAGACGCCGGTTTTTCCCTTGACTTTTACCACGGGTTTCCGGCGCCCTGCCGAAGAGGAACCTTGCCCCGATC
>DATCUA010000390.1:0-5862 GCA_036567645.1 Rectinemataceae bacterium
CGGGGCGAACTGCGGCGCAGGGCTCACGAGCTGGCTTCCGCCTGGAAGAGCGAATGGGGGACGGAGCTGGTCCTGACCAACGGAGCCGGGCCCATCTGGTTCGAAGAAGGAGGAAAGCCCGCCGAGGAGCCCGTATATCCCGCAAAAGCCCTCAACCCGACAGGCTCGGGCGACGCCTTCACGGCCTGCCTCGCCCTGGCCTTGGCCCGGGGAGCCTCCTTGCGGGAAGCCGTACGGGAGGGGTCGAGGGCGGGAGCCCTCAACGCGGCCAATCTCAAGCCAGGGTCGATCCTGTAGGCACCGGAACCCGCGGCCCGCAACCCGCACATCGCCCAGACTTCACGACATTACCCTATCCTTGCCCTTGCGCTTGGCTTCGTAGAGGGCTTCGTCGGCGCGTTTCAAAAAGGAATCCGGACTGTCGCCAGGCACATGCTCGGCGACCCCCAGGCTGATAGTCGGGTTGAGCCCGTCTTTTTCGCTGAAGCTGTCCAGGGCGAATCGGCTCCGGATGCGCTCGGCCACCCTGCCGGCCCCAGCCGTGCCGATGCCGGGCAGGAGAACGACGAATTCATCGCCTCCTGTCCGGCAGAGATCGTCGCCTTCCCTGACGCAGTTTCTCAGGGTGACCGCCAGGGTTTTCAGGACATCATCGCCCCTGTCGTGCCCGAAGCCATCGTTGATTTCTTTGAGGTTGTCCACGTCGATGACGAGGATCGACAGCTCCGCCCGATTCTCCTCGGCATTTCGGAAGGCCGACTCGAGCTTCATGTCGAGATAGCGCTTGTTGTATAGGTTGGTGAGGGGATCCTTGAGGCTGAGATCGCGATAATGATCCTGTATGGCCTTGAGGCGCTTGCTCTCGGCTTCCATCTTCCTGAAGCGATCGGCGAGGGCTATGGCGAAGAAGAGGGATTCGGCCGATATGCCGATAGCCATTCCGTTCGTCGTCAGGAAGGTGAGAGGCAATAGCTTGAGCCCCATCAGGCTGAACGCGAGGCTGCCGGCGGCCATGAGGAACCAGCCGATGAGAAAATAAGTAGCCGAAGAATACCCCTGGACGATCCGGATGACAGCGGCGACCATTGCGAAGACAGGCACGACCACGCCTAAGCCATGGGACAGCGCGAAGGCTAGTTTGAACCAGCCGGCGAGCCCGGCTACCGAGACGAGAGCCCCCAACCACCCCATGAGGAGGAAGAGAGGATTCAGGAAGCGGCCGCTGTCCTTGAGCTTGAGGAATTCGGACGCGAAGGCTGCTCCCCAGGTGATGAGGCTGCCGGCGAAAAACCAGAGCGCGCCCTGATCGAAATCCGGATGCTGGCCGAAGACGAGCTTGGCATGACCCTGGACGAAGAAAAGCCAGATACCGGCCGCGACCGTGTACAGGATGTAGTAGAGGTATGCTCTATCCCTGAGCGTTATGAAGATGAACAACCCGTAGACGACCATAGCCAGGATAGTGCCGTAGAGAATGCCGAAGAGAAGGTGATCGACCGAATCGCGCCGGGCGATCACGGTAAGCTTCTCCAGGCTGACATCGACCTTGACATCGGTACCGCTCGAGAGAAGGAGGTAAGCCGGTTTCCCCGAAAAAGCCTCTTTCGGAAGCTCGAAAAGGAAAGACCTCGAAGCCGGTTCTCCGGGGCGGGGCGCCTCCAGGGCCCCAGAGCGCAGTTCGTCGAAGCCGCCGTCGCCGCGGGGTACATAGAGGGCCACATGGTCGAGGATGATGGAAAAGCTGGGCTTGACCGCGAGAATATGGGGCTGGCCAGCCTGCCCATCGCCCGGCACATAGAAGCGGAGCCAGGTTGCCGGGGCCTTGGCCCCTGTCCAGATCATCCGCCCCGCGACGGGCTCGAATCTGGAGGCGAAATCGGGACCCGAGATTTCGGTTATTCCCAGGCTGGGGTCCTCGCAGAAGAATACATCGGCGGCGGCGCCGATATCGATGGAGACAGGACATTCCAGACTGGGCGCGGCGCCCAGGGAGAAGGCGAAAACCGCCAGGGCGAGGAAATGGAATCCGATCCTTTTTATCATTCTGAGGACATGATAGCGCAGATCGGGCGATAAATCGACCCCGGCTCGAATCGAATCCCGGCCGCTCAGATCGAGGGAGCCTCGGCGAGAAGGTAGTCCTCGGCTTCCTTGGACCAGAGCCCATCGTGGGCTTCGGCTATTTCGGCCAATCGGGCGTAGAAGGGGTCGGTCTCGCCGCGCTCTGCGAAGTCGGCTATGGCGACGAGGTCGAGCTTCTTGTGCGTGTAGATGAGCTTCTTGGCCCCGGGGATCTTGTCCAGGCGAAGGGTTGTGTCGGCTACCGCGTCGAGGCCGCCTACGTGTGTGATCATAACCTCGGGCTTGAGCCTGCGGTCCGCCATCATGGAAAGGGATTCCACGATGTCGTCCGTGTTCCCGCCGGATGTGCCCACCAGGTGGTGGGAGGCGTAGTGGACGTCGTAGAAATTGAGATTGGCCGAGAAGGACGGATCGGTGGGGCCGGCGAAGAAGTTGAGGCAACCGTCATGGCCAAGGAGCTTGTCGGCAAGTTCCACGACGGCCTTGACCGGGGCGAAGCAGAAGACGTCGTCGAACTTTTCGCCTCCATTGAGGGCCGTGAGGCGGGCCACGGGATCGGCCATGTCCTTGGTGTTGACGTAGTGCAGGGTTATGCCGTGGCGGGCGGCTTCCTCGACGGTGATCAGTGAAGCGGCGCGCCTGATGCGGGCTTCGTCGATGTCGGTGACGACGATGAGCCCCGGCTTGCGATCGGCGTGGATGGCGTAGTCTATGGCGCCCATGCCCATGGGGCCGACGGAAGCCAGGAGCGCGAGGCTCCCTCCGGGGACTATGCCCATCTCGTGTTCATAGGAGCCTGACTTGGTGTGGTACTGGGCGTGGTAGGCGCCCACGATGCAGGACATGGGCTCGGAGAGAGAACCCATGAAGTAGGCGTCCGCCTCGTAGTCCAGGAGGCAGCCCATCTCCATGACCTCGTTTGGTATGACGATGTAGGTGGCGTCGCCCCCGATCCACTGGTAGGAGTAGCCTGGCGCCCAGAGCGTGCCTTGGTAATTGAGGGCGGGCTGGATGGCGAAGTTCTGCCCCGCCTTGAACCGGCCGGCCCATTTCGAGCCGATCTTTACGAGCCGGCCGCAGAATTCGTGCCCGATCATCACCGGAGTCTGGGCTAGGGGAGAGCGCACCCGCTTGTGGGCGTCGCCCTGCATGGCGAGCTTGTGGCTAGACATGCAAATGGAATCCGACACGACTTCCGCGAGGATTTCGTCGTCCCTGATTTCAGGAAGCTCGAGCTCTTCCAGCCTGAGATCATTCACGCCGTGTATGCGGACTGCCTTGGTTTTCACAATGATCTCCTCAGTATGGAATATAGCGAAATATCTATATCTTGGGCGGCCCGACAGCCTGCCGAGGCGAGGTCGCGCCGAGCCGCGCAGGGAGAAAGATTCACGCCCCTTCCCCGCCCGCGAGGCTGAGCCAGGCCTCGGCATAGGCACCGAAGCCGTCCAGGCCGGCCATGGGCTCGACCGCCTTTCCGCCGATCTCGAACAGGGAGCCGAGTTCGGTGGGGCTTGCGCCTTCCAAGGCAGCGAGCGCCGTGAGAGCGGCGCCGAAGGATGTGGCCTCCTCCATGTCGGTGAGAAGGACGGGATTATCGGGCAAGGCCGCGGCCAAGATGGCGTTGTAGGCAGGGTTGTTGCGGAATCCCCCCTCGGTGAAGATCTTCTCTCCCGGCTTGAGGCCCGTCCGCCTGAGGGCGACGAGGGTCTGGAGGACGAGGGAGAGAGTGAGGACAGCCTCCGCGCGGTCGGGAGCGGCGTCTAGGAAGGGAGGACGCGGCCCGCCGGCGGTGATCGAAGAGTATGGATAGGAGCGCGAGGCTTGGACGGCTCGGGCTAGGGAACCGGGGAACTGGCCCGAGCCGGGGACGATCTCGGGGAGAATGAACTCGTCTCGGGCGGCGATGATGGAGGCGAAGAGAGCCGGGCTGGGGCTGAAGACGGCGGGCGACGTTGCGGCGGAGGACGCGCCGGCGGGCCGCGCGGAGAGGGACGACCAGAGCTCGTGCTCCCTGCCGCCGAGGAAGATGGCTGTCTTTACGGGCTCGTTGTAGGCCGAGCGGTTGAAGAACACCACCTTGCCCAGCTCATCGGGCTCGAAGCCGTAGCGCTCGGCCGGTCTCATGAGGACGCACCAGGTGCCGGTGGAATTCACCACGAAGCCGCCCGAGCCCATCTTGATGCGATAGGGCAGGAAGGATGCGTTGGAGTCGTGGATGCCCATGGTGACGGGGGTGGAGGGGGAAAGCCCGGTCTCGTGCGCGACCCGGGGCGAAAGCTTCCCGAGGACTTCCCAGGAATCGCGCAGGGGCATGGGGAGCTTGGAGCCGATGCCGAGGGCCTGGGCAACCGAGGAGACGGCCCCCTTTTCCCAGTCGTAGAGATAGGTGTGGCAGCCCATGTAGGTGCCTTCGAGTCCGGCCCTTCCCGTGAGCCTCATGCCCCAGTACTGGGGAAGTGGAAGCATGAGTTCGGCCTTGGCGAAGGCTTCAGGCCAGATTTCCTTGGCGAAGAGGAGACCCTTGGCTGGATTGATGAGGGCAGAGAGATCGGGTGTGCCGGTGGTTGCCTGAAGATTCTCGGGGGTGCCGCAGAGGGAGTAGAAGCGCTTCTGGAATTCTGGCCCAGGCTCGTGCGTGTAGTAGACGCAGGGCAGGACGGGCTTGCCTGAGGAGTCGGCGCAGACGAAGGTGGCTCCGTGCGCGCAGACGGCTATGGCGCCTATGTCGAAGCTCAGCCGGAGCTCCTTCAATGTCTGGAGGAACCAGGCTTCCATCGCTTCGAGATCGTGGGTCTCCAAGCCATCGACCATTCGGGGGATGAAGCTGCGCTTCCTCAATTCGAGGGGCTTGAGATCGGTTCCGTAGAGGGCGATCTTCTTGTTGGTCATCCCTATATCGATGACGGCGACGGCTTTTTCCATCCCTTGCTCCATTCTGCTAGTTGAGCATGACCTGGCCGCCCGTGACCGGGAGGGCCTGGCCTGTCTCGTACTCCTGCTCGACCAGATAATAGAGGGCCCGCATCACATCTGCCCCGTTCGTCCCCCTGCCCATGGGGACCTTGGCTTCGTAGAAGGCGCGTACATCTTCCAGGTTCCGCGCACCGGGCACCTTGCCCGACTGGAGGTACTGGACGAAGAGGCCCTTGACCGGGTCTGACCAGAGGGGGCCGTCGAAGAAATTCCCCGGGCAGATGGCATTTACCTTTATGCCGTATTGGACGAGCTCGAGGGCGAAGCTCTGCACGAGTCCGATGGAGCCGAACTTGGAGCCCGCGTAGGCTCCGTTCTTGTTCGAGCCCTGGAGGCCTGACTTGGAGTTGATTTGGATTATGTCGAAGTTCCAGCGGGGGGAGCAGAGCCTCTGGCGCCGCATGAGGCGGGCGGCGTGCTTGGCCATGAAGAAGAAGCCCGTGTAGTTGACGTCTGTTACGAAGCGGAAGCTGGCCTCGTCCTGGTCCAGGACCGAGCCCGCCTTGAGGACCCCGGCGTTGGAGACGAGGAGATCCAGGCCTCCGGATATGGAGGCTACGCGCTCGAACATGGAAGCCACGGAGGCTTCGGAGGTGACATCGACCTCGAGGGGATGGAAGCCCGAATCGGGATAGGCCTGCTCGAGTTCGCGGGCGAGCGAGGCGGCGCCCTGGAGGTTGAGGTCGGCAATGTAGACGAAGGCTCCGGAGGCGGCGAGGCCCCGGACGATTTCGGCGCCGAAGCCCTGGGCGCCGCCGGTGACCAGGCATACTCTGCCCGATACGACCCTGGAGCGGGCCCAAG
>DATCUA010000391.1:0-11591 GCA_036567645.1 Rectinemataceae bacterium
AGACGGGGGACCTAGTTTGAGCGACAACCTCATCACTATCGCCGGACCTTCGGTCAACCCCTACATGCGCATTATCCCCAGGGAAATGATCCGCACCGGCATTCCTATGATCGATCTCTTCAACACCTTGGTAAAGAGCCAGAAACTGCCCATCTTCTCGGTATCGGGAGAGCCTTACAACGAATTGCTGGCCCGCATAGCCATGCAAGCCGAGGTAGATCTCATAGTCCTGGGTGGCATGGGTTTGAAGTTCGACGACTACCTCTTCTTCAGGGACAGCCTCGAGGAGGGCGGGGCCTTGGCCAAGACCATCATGTTCGTCCACACGGCGGCCGATCCCGTTGTCGAGTGCCTCATGGTGCCCGATATAGCCCTTGCCGTTGCGGAAAAGTTTGCTCTGAAGGGCAAGAACGTCCTCGTCCTCCTCACGGACATGACCAACTTCGCCGACGCCCTCAAAGAGATCGCCATAACTCAGGAGCAGGTGCCGTCGAATCGCGGCTATCCTGGCGACCTCTATTCCCAGCTCGCCTCGCGCTACGAGAAGGCTGTCGACTTCCAGGGCGCTGGCTCGATCACCACGCTAGCGGTCACCACCATGCCCGGCGACGACGTCACTCATCCCGTGCCCGACAACACAGGCTACATAACCGAGGGGCAGTTCTATCTCCATGGGGGTAGGATCGAGCCATTCGGTTCGCTCTCTCGACTCAAACAGCTCGTCAACGGCAAGACGAGAGAAGACCATAGATCGATCATGGACGGCATGATCAAGCTCTTCGCCGCGTATCGGGATACGCTCGAAAAACGCTCTATGGGCTTCCAGATGACTGCTTGGGATCGCAAGCTTCTCAAGTTCGGAGAGCTTTTCGAACGCAGGATGATGGATCTCTCGGTGAATATACCCCTTGAGAAAGCCCTCGATGAAGGTTGGGATATTTTGGCTTCCTGTTTCGAGCCCAGGGAGACGGGATTGAGGTCGGATCTCATCCAGAAGTTCTGGCCGGTTAAGTAGGCTGGTGTCCCATGGCCAAGGTCAAGCTGACGAAGAACGAGCTGAAGAAGAAGAAGGACGCGCTTAAGATGTACAGGCGCTATCTTCCCACTCTCCAGCTCAAGAAACAGCAGCTCCAGGTCGAGATTCGCGCGGTCGAAGCCCGACATGCTCAGCTCATGGCGGCAAAGTCAGCTATAGAAGTGGCGAGCAAGCAATGGATCGCGGTATTTTCCGAAGAATCGGCAGCGAGGAACTTACATGGCAAGCCCTACCTGAGGGTGGAATCGATCGATACTTCTTCGGGGAACATCGCAGGCGTGGTGATCCCGGTGTACGAAGGAACGGTCTTTGCAGTAGATGATTACGATCTCTATCTCGTGCCTCTCTGGGTCGACAAGGCCCTCGAAACCCTAAAGTCCATTCTCGAGCTCGACGCAGAGGCTTCAATCGTGGCACGCCAGAGGGAGCTGCTATCGCGCGAGTTGAGGGTGACGACACAGAGAGTCAATCTATTCGAGAAGGTGAAGATCCCCGAGACTGTCGAGGATATCAAGCGGATCGGGATTTACCTGGGCGATCAACAGACAGCCCAGGTAGTGCGGGGCAAGATAGCCAAACGCAAGGTCGAGGAGGTCGGCCAGTGATAGCCCCCATGAAGAAGATCCATCTCGCTTTTCTCGAAGCGGACAAGGTCCAGAACCTCAGGCTTCTGAGGGAATTCGGCATGGTCCATCTCGAGACTGTCCTGCCATCTACCGAGGGTTATGAAGCCAGGCTGAGGACGAGGGGAATCCTCCTGAGCGCCATGAATCTCGCCACTCCGGCCAAGAAAGGCTTCCCTCCTGCCCGGCTCGGCACGGATCGAGCCGTCGCTTTGGCAGAACAGGTGCTTGCCTTGGACGCCCGCTCCAAGGATCTGCGCAACGAGTCCGCCGGGCTCCAGAAGGAGCTCGAGCGAATAGCCCCCTGGGGAGAGTTCGACCCCCAATCCGTTCAAACGCTCCGCCAGGCGGGCCTCCATATCGCCTTCTACGAAGCCGATCCACCAAGCCTGGAGAGAATGCCCGATGATGTGGATTACATCATCCTTTCTTCGACGAAGAAGAGCGTTCGGCTGGCTGTGATCGGGAGGGGAGGGCCGGCTCCTCGGCTTCCCGATTCATTCAGGCATTTCGCCTTGCCCAAGGATTCCGCCCCAGCCCTTCGCTCGCGGCTGGAAGCACTGGAAAGGGAGGCCGCGGAGATAGCTTCCCGGCTCGCCGAAGCTGGGCTGGAATCTGCCTCATTCGCCAGGGCGGTGAAGGTTCTGGACCAGGAGATCGCCATGGAAGTAGCGGCCGCTTCCTTCGCCTCGGAGGGACCGGTAGCGTACATCAAGGGATATGTGCCAGCCTCGGCATACGCGGGCGTCTCGGAGCTCTGCGCACGTCATGGTTGGGCTATGGCAGCAGACGACCCCGAACCCGATGACTCTCCTCCTACCAAGGTCGAGAACTCGAAGCTCGTCCGCCTCATCCAGCCGGTCATGGACTTTCTCGGCATCGTTCCGGGATACCGGGAGTACGAGATATCCAACTGGTTCCTCCTGTTCTTCGTCCTTTTCACCGCCATGATATTCGGTGACGCGGGCTATGGAGTCATCATGCTCGCCGCATCGGGTTTCTTCGCCCTCAAGTCCAAGCGGGAGGGCAAGGGCGTTTCGGATTTCTTGAAGCTCTCGATCATTCTCTCCCTAGCCACCTTTTTTTGGGGCGTTGCCACGGCGACCTGGTTCGCCATCGATGCCAACCATCTTCCCGCCTTCCTCTTCAACCGCTCCATCTGGCTTATCTCGAGCGCCAATCCCCAGGCATCCCAGAACATCCAGGTGTTCTGCTTCGGCATCGGCCTCGTGCAGCTTCTGATAGCCCATATAAAGAACATCTTCCGGGATAGGGGCAGCTTGAAGTTCCTGGCCCAGGTAGGATCGGTCTTCATGCTGATAGGACTGTTCTTCTTCGTGCTCAACATGGTCGTGAGCCCAGAGCGCTTCCCGGCTCCAGGTTTCGCTCTTTGGTTTGTCCTGGGGGGCTTCGCCCTCAACTTCGTATTCTCTGCGTACGAAGGGAGCGTAGCTCGAAGCGCTTTGGAAGGATTGAAGAACTTCATCCCCAATTTCCTTGGCGCCGTAGGCGTTTTCGCTGATATTGTCTCCTACATCCGACTCTGGGCCGTAGGCCTGGCGGGGACGTCTTTGGCCGCCATCATCAACCAGATGGGTGGAGGCATGTTCAAGGGCCTTGTCATGGCTCTGGCGGGGATTGCCCTCATCCTTGCCGGGCACTCTCTCAACTTGGTCTTGAATATCCTATCGGTCATCGTGCATGGCGTGCGGCTCAACACGCTCGAATTTTCAAGCCATCTCGGAATGGAGTGGTCGGGAAGGAAATACGACCCGTTCCGGGTCACATATCGTGAAGAAGCATACGGCAAAGGAGACGAGGAATGGACCTAATCGGCTACATAGGGGTTGCGGCTGCTTTCGGGCTCTCGGCGCTGGGAAGCGGAATCGGAGCTGGGATAGCGGGGCAGGCGGCGATTGGCGCATGGAAAAGGAACTATACGCTGAATCAGGCACCTTCCTTTCTTCTCGTGGTTTTCGCGGGGGCTCCTCTCACCCAGACTATCTACGGCTTCATCGTCATGAAATCGATGGAAGCCGCCATGCTCAATCCCGCAACGACTCCGGGCCAATCCATATTCAGGATGGCCCTGGGCATCCTCTCGGGTGCAGCCATCGGCTGTTCAGCCGCTGCCCAGGGCATGGCCTCCGCAGCATCCTGCGACGCTTTCGGCGAAACAGGCAAAGGCTTTGCCCAGGACCTCATTGTTGTCGGCCTCTGCGAGACAGTCGCCATCTTCACTATGGCATTCACCTTGGCATCTCTGGGATGAGTTCGGGGAAGACGCGAACCCCGTGAGTCATAGAAGCAGGGTTGTGAAAGCCGGCTCCCTCTTGATGGGAGGAGACTGGCCGGTATCCATCCAGACGATGTGGAAGTTCCCCCTGCCTGCCTTTTCCGGGCAGGGGGATCCCGCTCTCGCTCCAATCCTTGAGCGCATTGCCTCGCTCAAGGCCCTCGGCTGCGACATCCTCCGCTTCGCCGTGCCCGACGAGCAGTCAGCCGAATCCCTCGGCCTCCTCTCCAGACTGGGAAGCCTGCCTCTAGTGGCCGACATCCATTTCGACTGGAGGATTGCCCTCCGATGCATGGATTTCCCCATAGCCAAGCTGAGGATCAATCCAGGGAACATAGGGGCGCGCTGGAAAACCGCCGAAGTGGTCTCCAAAGCAGCGGCCAATGGCATAGCTTTGCGTATAGGCGTGAATTCGGGCTCCCTCCCAACCGACCTGCGGGATGAGCCCGATCTCGTCTCCGCCTGCATCCGGGCGGCTGAACGCGAGATCGAGGAGTTCGAGGCCCTCGGATTCAGGGATTACGTAGTATCGATGAAGCTCAACGAACCCACTCAGGTGGAGCAGGCCAACAGGCTCTTCTCCAAGGATCATGATTGCCCCCTCCATCTGGGTGTCACAGAAGCCGGCCCCCTCATAGCCGGAGTGGCGAGGAACGCCGCAGCCCTCGTCCCCCTTCTCAGGGATGGCATAGGATCTACGCTCAGGGTTTCCCTTTCGGATTCGATGGAATCGGAGGTGCTAGCGGGCAGGGAGATACTCGGTTGCGCAGGGACGGGCAAGAAGGGCGCTCGGATAGTCTCCTGCCCTCGCTGCGGACGGACATCATTCGATACCCACGACTTCGTACGCCGGTGGTCCGAGCGACTGTATTCGCTCGATCTGCCACTCGAAGTCGCCGTCATGGGTTGTGTGGTCAACGGGCCTGGAGAGGCCAGGCATGCAGACATAGGCATTACAGGGGCAGGGGATTCGGTCCTGGTTTTTAGGAAGGGCCAGATAGTATCCCGCGTTCCGATCGGCCAGGCCGACCAGGCCTTTCAAGCAGAAATCGACAGATGGAGGTCGGAACGCTAGGCCGGCAACTCGATCAGCCTCCGCGCTTATCTCCGCTTGCGGCTGGGGATTTGGAGAGATCTGAGCTTTTTTCTTGGATCATGCAGAAGATATCGTTGATCAATTCCTTGATGAAGGGATCCACGATAGAATAGACGCGCTTCGTCTTATGAACTTCCGAAGAGACGATTCCCGTCTTTTTCAAGATGGCCAAATGCTGGGAAACTACGGGCTGAGGCTGGTTGAGGCAGCGCCAGAGGTCGCCGACGCATGGTACATCTTGCCTGGCTATCAAGCAGAGGATCTTGAGTCGTACAGGATGACCCACGGCCTTGAACTTGGACGCGAAGGGCTCTAGGAGTTCTTCGTGGCAGAGTACTGGCTGGATTTCATTCATGGGAGCCATATTAGTACCCCCACAAGGAAAAGGCAATATATAAAACTCGGGATATAGGTAAAAAAATCTCGTAATACGAAGAGTCGGCAAAATCGCGAGGCCAGATTCCGGCTAGCTGGAATTCGAGGAGTCGGATCCTCTCGATGGCAGTGCCTTGAGGTACTCGGAGAAGATACGCCCCTGGCCTTCAGGAGTATCGGCCCAGAACTCGGCTTCTCCGATGGCGGCGAAGTCCTTCCATGGAAGACGGGGACAGGCGGCTTGCGTACGCGCAAAGAGGCAGAAAGCAGTCCGCGCAAGATTGGGGGAAAGAGCGACTTGGGCGGCGAGTGCTTCCCAGTGGAGGGGGAAATCCTCCTGTCGGGCGACGAGGAGATCGGGCCTGAGTTCGGGCAAGTTGTCGGCTAGCTTGACCGGATCCCGGTAGCGGACCACGCGGAATCGCCTGAGCCTGCACCGGTGTGAAACGGAGCGGAAAAAACCATCGTCTTCCGCGAGGATGACTGCTAGCATGCTGGAATCCCGGCTCCTAGATCAAGAATTGCCTCGGGTTTATACTCCCGAGCGAAAAAAATCCCTCGGCGCGAAGCCAGGAAAGAATACGATGGACAGAAAAGAACCGCAAGTGCTGCTCGAAACACTCAAGCGCCATCCGGCTTTCGTAGCCCTTCGAGACCGATACTGCAGGCCCGGGGATTTCGGCACTCTTGAAGTATGCGAAGCCGACTCTTCCTATTTGGCCTTTTTCTTCGCAGGTCTTCAGAGGATCAGGCTGGCGAGACTCCTCGTTCTCCTGCCCACGGACGCTGAAGCGGAGAATTTCCAGTCCGATCTCGAGTTCTGGGGGGTTGATTCCCTACTATTCCCCTGGTGGCGTACAGCAGCCTACAGGCCCGCTCCATCCGGAGCCAAGGTGTTCGGCGAACGAGCCAGGGTACTAACAGCCCTCGCGCTCGGCCAGGATGCGATCGTGGTGGCGAGTAGAAGGGCAGCATCGACGCCCTTGCCCGACCCAAGGCACTTTTCCTCCCTCCTCCTGTCCCTTGAAGTCGGGATGCGATCCTCTCCGGAAGCCCTCGCTGAAAAGCTAGGCGCCCTTGGCTATCTCCGAGTGCCCCGGCTTGCCCTGCCAGGGGAATTCGCGCAAAGGGGAGAGGTGCTCGACCTCTTCATGCCCGGAGACTCCCAGGCTTTCAGGGTGCAATTCGGATTCGACGAGGTGGAGCGCATAACGCGCTTCGATCCTGAAACCCAATCTGGCACGGATAAGGTCAAGGCCTTCGTGATCCGCCCCTTGAAAGAGTTCATCTGGGACGCAGGGGCTTTGCAGCGCTTGGAATCCTCGGCTCAGGCCCTGCCTGGCTGCAGAGGCAGGATGGAGCCTATCCTGGAATCCCTTCGCGAGCGAGGCCAGGCGCCTGGAGAGGAGGCATGGTACTCGGTCGCCCTTGGCGGAGGATGGACCCTTCTCGACTACCTAGGAGGCTCGGCGACAGTGCTCGAAGCCAATGCCGAGCGACTCGAAGCCCAGGAAGAGTCCATCCGCAAGGAGTACTCGGGCCTCTATCGCGCGGCTTTGCGAGAATCACCCGTTCCCCCTCCAGAACTCTGCTCGGCCGACTTGGGATCGGCCGTGGCTGCTTCGAAACGGAGGATACGCTGTTTTGCCCTCAAGGATTCCTCAGCCGATTCACGCCTCTCCCTCGGGGGAGAGCCAGCCAGATCCTTCTTCGGCAACCTTAAGTATTTCAAGGAAGATCTCGCCCATCTGGATCGCCTGGGCACACGGACCTTCCTGGTGGCATCCAATTCCATACAGGCCGAGCGCATCTCCAGTCTCCTGCCCGAGACATCGGCTTCAATATTGGTGGGCGAGCTTTCCTCCGGCTTCGCAATCCCTGCCCTCGGTTTGCGTGTTGTCCAGGAAGGGGAGATATTCGGAAGGCGCAAACGTATACCGAAGAGCGTATCCTCCAGCCGGAGCTCGGTGATAGACAGCTTCGTGGAGCTTTCCCCGGGAGATGTAGTCGTCCATGTGAACTACGGCATCGGTAGATTCTCCAGCATCGAACGCATGCGGGTGCTCGGCAACGAGCGAGACTATATCAAAATCGAATACGCCGATGCCGAAACCGTATTCGTCCCCATAGAGCAGGCCAATCTCGTCCAACGCTACATAGGCAACGAGGGCGAGACGCCTCGCCTGGACAAGCTTGGCTCCAAGTCCTGGGACTCGCGCAAGCGCAAGGTGAAGAAGTCGGTAGAGGAACTCGCCGAGCGGCTCATCCGAATCTATGCGAGGCGGAAAGCCGCCAAGGGTTTCGCTTTCCCGAAGGACGGGGAATGGCAAACCGAGTTCGAAGCATCTTTCCCTTTCGAGGAAACCATCGACCAGTTGAAATGCATCGAGGAGATCAAGGCCGATATGGAAGCCCCGAAACCTATGGATCGCCTCGTATGTGGCGATGTGGGCTACGGCAAGACCGAGGTGGCCTTGCGTGCATGCTTCAAGGCCATGATGTCAGGCAAGCAGGTAGCCTTCCTCGCTCCGACAACCATCCTCGCAGAGCAGCACTTCGAGAATTTCCGCGAACGGCTGGCCGAATACCCACTGCGACTCGAGATGCTGTCACGCCTCGTCGAGAAACGGAGGCAAGGCACGATCATCAAGGAACTCCAGGAAGGGAAGATCGATATGGTCATTGGGACCCACCGAATTCTCCAAAAGGATGTGGTTTTCAAAGACCTCGGCCTGCTCGTGATAGACGAGGAGCAGCGGTTCGGTGTCAAGGACAAGGAGAGGCTCAAGGAAATGAAGGCGGGCATTGACGCACTCACCCTCACTGCCACTCCCATACCCCGCACCCTCCACATGTCCATGCTGAAAATACGCGACATGTCCATACTCCAAACCCCGCCTGCGGCGCGCCAGCCCATCCAAACCTATGTCGAGGAATTCAACCCCGAAATAGTGGGAAAGGCGATCCGCCAGGAGATGGAACGAGGCGGACAGGTCTTCTATCTGCATAATCGCATCGAAAGCCTCGAGGAGGTCGAGAGCTTCATCCGTTCTGTCGTGCCCGAAGCCCTTACCGAATCAGCCCATGGCCAGATGGATCCCAAGGATCTCGAGGATATCATGCACCGATTCATACATGGAGCCTTCAACGTCCTCGTGTCCACTACGATAATCGAGAACGGCATTGACATCCCCAATGTCAACACGATCATCATCGATCGAGCGGACTTCTACGGCGTCTCCCAGCTCTACCAGCTCAAGGGTCGGGTCGGACGTTCGGATCGCCAGGCGTACGCCTATTTGCTCTACCCCGACCGAAGGGCCTTGTCGGAGATAGCAATGAAGCGTCTGCAGATCATCTCGGACTTCACCGAGCTTGGCTCGGGCTTCAAGATAGCCATGAAAGACCTTGAAGTACGCGGAGCAGGGAATCTGCTCGGACGCGAGCAGTCCGGAGATATCTTCGCAGTGGGATTCGATCTCTACCTGAAGCTTCTCGACGAGGCGGTGAGCGCCCTGTCGGGCACAGCCAGCCCCGAAGAGGAACCATATCTGGAACTCGAGTATTCGGGCTACATCCCGGACAGCTATATTTCCATGCCCATGATAAAGATGGAAGTCTACAAGAAGATCGCTTCTGTATCGAGTCAAGAAGAACTCGACGGACTTCAAGAGGAGCTGGAAAGCCGATTCGGACCCCTTCCCGAAGAGCTCCAGTCCCTCCTCTCGCTCGCAGAGATCCGCGTACTATGCAGGAAGCTTTCCGTGTCCGTCCTCAAGGAGAGGGCCGGGAAGGTTACAGTGGAGTTTTCCAAAGTGTCCAAGATATCGGTAGACAGGCTCTTGAGGCTTATGCGGGAGTCGAACGGCATGGTCAAGCTGGATCCCGCACGGCCCAACGCAATCATCCTCGCCACCAAGGCCATCGGCCTCAGGGAGAAAAGCGAATTCATCCGGGAGCGCTTGGCATCCCTCGCCTGAGGCCGCGGTTTGGGAAGGCGCTATCCGATGGACGCAAGGCCGCCGGGAAACCGATCAAGAAGACGGCTGGCTTCTTGCCTATGCCTGCTGGACCCTCCTTCCTCCATCTCTCCACAGGCTTGGAGACGATTTTTTCTTTTACCGAGCCTATTCCAGCCGCCACGCTGAGCCAGGCCTTTTCGGGGAGAAAGGCCAGGGCGTCGGCGAGGAGGGCATCGTTCCTGTATGGAGTCTCTATGAAAATCCTCGTCGTCCTGTCGCGCAGGAATTCCCTGCCGAGGCTGGAAAGCGCTGCCTTGCGTTCACTCCCCGATGCGGGGAGATAGCCGAGGAAAAAGAAGTTCTGCCCCGAAAGGCCCGAGGCGGAAAGGGCCAAGAGTATGGAGGAAGGGCCGGATACTGGGACGACCTCTACGCCTCGGATGTGGGCTGCGGCGACGAGGGCGGCGCCGGGATCTGCTATGCAGGGCATGCCAGCCTCCGAGAGAAGGCCGCAGTCCCTGCCGTCGATGAGAGGAGAGAGAAGGGTATCCAAGCCTTCCCGCGTTCCGTGCTCATCGAGAAGCTTCAATTCGATCTTTCGCATGGCGGCCTGGCTCTTTACCCTCGAGAGAAGCCGAACGGCGCTCCGCTCTGATTCGACGATGAAGGTTTCGAGCTCTTCCATCAGCGATAGGGCGCGGGCTGGCAATTCCGCGGCGAGGGATTCGGCCGACCATCTTTCCTCGTCGAAGTCCCTCAGGGGTGCTGGAAGCAGGAAGAGCTTCCCTTTGTCAGAAGACCCAGTGACGCTCGAGTGCGTGTCCGGAGGCTCGGTGCTCATTCGAAGAGCCTCCCGAAGCACTCCTCGACGAGGGAAGCGAACACTGTCCTGTCGAACCAGTTTTCGCCGGAAAAGCCTTCGATATAGGGAAGCGCGAGAGCTTGGGCTTCTTTCTGCCCCGATCTTCGCCTCCGTCCTATGATGTTCTGCTCGTAATCCGGGAGCCTGAACGCCTTTGCACCCGATATAGCGAGTCTGAAATCCTCCACTTTCTGCCCCGATGTCCTCGCTAGGCACACGAAGCAGGCGCCTGAACCTGGACGAGGCGAAGAGCCAAATTTCCTGAAGAAGCAGAAATCGGAGCTATAGAGCGGTATTCTGAGCCTAGCGAGTATGGTTTTCCTCGGAAAGTACGGGGTGCCTTCTTCAGATTTCAGATGGTAAACAGAAGCCCATCGAGATCCTGAAAGGCTACGCAACTCCACTTGGGCGTCCATGCAAGCAAGGACGGGCCAGAGGTCGTGGAATCCCTCGGGGTCGCAGAGGTTGCCCCCCAGAGTGGCGATGTTCCGTATGCCTCGGTTCGCAATCGAAGCCGTCAGTCTTGGAAGGGGATCGGGGAGACTGCCCTTGGTTAGGCTCAGGAGCCCCGTGAGGGTCGTGCAGGCTCCGAATTCGATGAAGTTTTCCGTGCGCAGCGTCCGCCTGAGCTCTTGAATCCTGCTTATCGAGGCTACACTCTTGGGGAACTCGATGACCCGGGAGCTCTGCTTGCCTATGAAGCAGGTCCCTCCGGCGAGGAGGAGCATATCGGGATCCCCGTCCAGGAGTTCGAGGATCTCCTGGATCGTCGCGGGGAAATGTACATCACTTATCAGCACGGCCGTATTTCCTCTGGGCTATTCGGGTAGCGGCGCTCTCGACAGCCTCTGCCAGGCCTAGGCGGTCTGAACACGCGCAATCCACCATGGATAGCTGCTCTAGGATTTCTTCCCGATCCGGAGTGGGATTTCTCGATACCAGGTCGTAGACGGCAAGGACCTTGGCCTTGAGGCAGAAGGCGCAGGGCTTTGATGGGGAAGCCTCGAAGGTAGAGGCTATTGTCTGGATATCCGGATTGGAAGCGAGCGCTTCCCAGCTCAATATGGTCGATCCCTTCGCCTTGAATGCAGGCATGAGACAGGATTGGACGAGTCGGCCGTCGATGAACACGAAACAACGTCCGCACCGCCCTGCAAGGCAATCCGGCTGAAGGCTATCCAGGGAACAGTGCTTGCGCAGGGCGTCGACGAGTCTGTCTCCGCTCCTCACCTGGATGCGGCGGGAAAGACCGTTGACGGTGAGTTCTATGGTCATCTCTCCTCCATGATCCTGAGGATATCCCCGCCTCGGAGCGGCAGACTCTGAGGTTCGGCTCCGATA
>DATCUA010000392.1:0-1799 GCA_036567645.1 Rectinemataceae bacterium
GGAGGCGGCAGGGGCCGCCCCAGGGTCCGCGCTTGGCATTGTCCTGGGCGCCGCCGGCTCGGCTTCCGCTCCCTGGAGATTGAGCGCCACGGGCACCGTGGTGAAAAGCTTGATCGTGTCGCGCGCCTTGAGGGCGAGGTCGTAAGATCCCGCGATAATCTCGCGCGGGGCGAAGGTGAGGTACTCGAAAGCCGTTCCGCCCAGGGGCCGCATCACCTCGGCGTATACCTGGTTGGTCTCCAAGGCGGGCTTTGCCAACTTCAATATCGTCGAGAGCTTCGTGCCCTCGGTCCAGGCGTAGAGCCCCGGGAAGGCTACCGGCCCAGATATCTTCACCGCGTTCGGGAACCGCTCGAAATCCGGCTTGGCCGGCGAGTAGCCCACTCTGAACAGCTCGATTCTATCGCGAGGCTCGAGAACGAGGTCGAATGCCCCGGCGAGCAGCTCCGAGGGCCTGAAGGTGAGGGTTTCGTCCTTGCCGTCGGCCCTGGGGCGCGTTATCTCGGCGTAGTGGAGATTGGTGTCCAGGAGGAACTGGTCCGGGCCCAGGATGGAGGAGAGCTTGGTTCCCTCCTGGATGGCGAAAGCCTCGGGACGGGCTACGCGCCCCAAAATCCGAGCCTGGTTCGCGAACTTTTCCGCGTCTATTCCCGCGAATGTCCCGCCGAATGGCGTGCGCTGAACCAAACGGACGGAATCCCCGGCGCGCAGATCGAGATCGTAGCTTCCCTCCCTCACCCAGCGAGGGGCGAAGGCGAGGTATTCGCGCCTCCCGTCCGAGGCGAGGCGGGAAATCTCGGCGTAGTCCGGGCTCGTGGTCTCGAGGATCTGGTCGGCGGAAAGAAGGCTCGAGAGCTTGAGGCTGGGCGTGCGGGCGAAGGGCCCGGGATAGCGCGCGGCGCCCGAAAGTCTCACCACTTCCACGGCCTTGTCCACCTCGGCTTCGGGCGGGCTGCCCGCGTAGAGCCGAACCAGGTCGCGCGCCTCGAGCCCCAGGTCGAAGGCGCCGCTCGAAACCTCGCGCGGGGCGAAGAGGATACGGTCCACCCTGGTTCCGCCTCGGGGCCTCAGGATCTCGGCGTACACTTGGTTGGCCTCGAGAGAGGGCTTGGCCCGCGCCAACAGCTCAGAAAGGCTCATGCCCCTCTTCCAGGCGAAAAGCCCCGAATACTCGAAGGGCCCCTCGGCTTGTACAGCGTCCGAGAAGGTGTCGAAGCTGGGAGCGGCAGGAACGTAGCCGCGCTTTACCAGGCGTACCCTGTCGCGCTGAGCCAGCGCGAGATCCCAGGCTCCGCTCACCACTTCCGCCGGCCTGAAGGTTATGTATTCGAAGGAGCCATCGGCCTTGAGCCGCGTCAGCTCGGCGTAATCGAGATTGGTGTCCGCCAGGAGCTGGTCCTTGCCGAGAACGCCGGAGAGTTTCAAGCCCGGCTTGAGGGCGAAGGGCGAAGGCCTCGCCACCTGGCCGCCCAGAAGCACGCTGTTCTTGAACTTTTCCTGATCCACCGGAGCCATTGCGCCCAGGTGAGGCGTGCGCAGTACGATCCGAATGCTGTCCTTGGGCTCCAGGACAAGATCGAAGGCTCCCGACAGCACGTCGCGCGGGGCGAAGGCCATGTACGAATAGGAGCCGTCCTTGCCCAGACGCGTGAGCTCGGCGTAGTCCAGGCTTGCAAAATCCAAAAGCTGGTCGGCCTTGATTATGGAAGAAAGCTTGAGCCCGGGGCGCCTGGCGTAGGGGCCCTCGTAGCGTACAGCTCCTTCTACTAGCACCACATCAGCCGACTTGGGCTCGATCT
>DATCUA010000393.1:0-4113 GCA_036567645.1 Rectinemataceae bacterium
TGGCCCGGGACCCGCTTCTCCTGGCGGTGTCCCTCCTCACGCTCTGCTCCCTCCTCATCTTCGTCGTCTATCCGATAGCGAGCGTGGCCCTACAGAGCCTCAAGCCCGGGGATGGCTACTCTTTCCAGGCGTACCGAGAGACCTTCAAGTCCGCTTACCTGCGCAAGGCTTTTTTCAACAGCCTGATGATGAGCTCGCTCACCGCACTGGCGGGAAGCTTCCTCGGCTTCGTCTTCGCCTTCGCCGTCACCAGGGCCAAGGTGCCCTTGGGCAAGTTCTTCAACACCATAGCCGTCATCCCCATCGTGTCCCCGCCCTTCATTGGCGCCCTGGCCATCATCATGCTCTTCGGCAACAACGGGCTGATAACCTGGAACCTGCTGAAGATCCAGAACTTCCCCATCTACGGATTCAACGGGCTCTTCCTCGCCCAGGTGGTCACCTTCTTCCCCGTTTCCTACATGACCCTGAAAGGGGTGCTGGAATCGATGAATCCGGTCCTGGAGGACGCGGCCCTCAACCTGGGCGGCTCGAGGCTCAAGGTCTTCCTCAAGGTCACCCTGCCCCTCGCCGTGCCCGGGATCGCCAGCTCCATCCTCCTCCTCTTCGTGGAAACCCTGGCCGACTTCGGCAATCCCCTCATCCTGGCGGGGAGCAAATTCCCCATCCTTTCCGTGCAGGCCTACCTCCAGATCGTGGGCATGTACGACCTGCCCAAGGGGGCGGCCATATCCGTCCTCCTCCTTCTGCCTTCTCTCCTCGCCTTCTTCCTCCAGCGCAAGATAGTGGGGAGGAAGAAGTACACCACGGTGACGGGCAAACCCCAGAGTTCGACGGGCAAGATCGTGAGCCCGGGAGCCCGCGCGGCGCTCTTCGTCTTCTGCCTCCTCGTGTCCCTCCTCGTCGCCCTCATCTACTTCTCCATCCTCCTCGGAGCCCTGGCCAAGGTGTGGGGCTACGACCACAGGCTCACCCTGGACCACTTCAAGTTCGTGTTCGGCGTGGGCTTCAAGGCGGTGCGAGACACCCTGATGATAGCTGGTATCGCCACGCCGATAGCGGGCATTTTCGGCATGGTGATAGCCTTCCTCGTGGTGCGCACCAGGGTGCCGGGCAAGAAGCTGATCGGGGCCATGAGCATCCTCTCCTTCGCCGTGCCCGGCACGGTGATAGGCATCGGCTACATCCTCGCCTTCAACCACAAGCCCCTGGCCCTGACGGGAACCCTCGCCATACTCCTTCTCAATTTCGTGTTCCGCTACATACCCGTGGGCATCGAGTCGGGCACGGCCATACTCCAGCAGATCGACCCCTCGATAGAGGAGGCGGCGGTGGATTTGGGCGCCGACGCGCGCCGCACCTTCGGCAAGATAACCCTGCCCATGATCGTGCCGGCCTTTTTCTCGGGCTTGGTCTTCGCTTTCGTGCGCGCCATGACGGCCGTGAGCGCGGCCATATTCCTCGTTTCATCGCGCTGGAACCTGATGACGGTGCATATCATGTCCCAGGTGGAATCGGGCAACCTGGGAGCGGCGGCGGCCTATTCGGTGATCCTGGTGCTCATCGTAGCCCTGGCCATAGGCCTGATACGGCTGATCCTGCGCGCCCGCTTCGGCCGCTTCGGCGGCTCCATCCTCCATCTCTAGAGGTTGAAGGCATGAGCGTCAGACTTGTGGACATACGCAAAGAGTTCCCCGATCCCGAGCGCGAAGGCGGGATCATGACGGCAGTGGCCGACATGAACCTGGAAATCCGCGAGGGGGAGTTCCTCACCCTCCTGGGGCCCTCGGGCTGTGGCAAGACTACGACCCTGCGCATGATAGCGGGCTTCGAAATACCCACATCAGGCCAGATATGGATAGGCGGGGAGATGGTGAACGAGGTGCCCCCCAATAAGCGGGACACCACCATGGTCTTCCAGAGCTACGCCATCTTCCCCCACATGTCCGTGGGCCAGAACGTGGGCTTCGGCCTGGAGCTCAAGGGCTTTTCCAAGAAGGAGATCGAAAAGGAATCCGCCGCGGTGATGGAAGTGATGGGCATATCCGAGCTCGCAAAGAGGAGGCCCGACCAGCTTTCGGGCGGCCAGCAGCAGCGCGTCGCCCTGGCCCGAGCCATCGTGAACAAGCCCAAGGTCCTCCTATTCGACGAGCCGCTTTCCAACCTCGACGCCAAGCTGCGCGAAACCATGCGCGTGGAAATCCGCCGCATCCAGCAGAGCTTCGGCATCACCAGCGTCTACGTCACCCACGACCAGGCCGAGGCCATGACGGTTTCGGACAGGATCGTCGTGATGGAGAAGGGCTACGTGATGCAGGTGGGCACGCCCTTCGAAATATATTCCCGGCCCTCCTGCCGCTTCGTAGCCGACTTCATCGGCAAGGTCAATTTCTTCCCGGTCATCGTCGAGTCGACGGGGAGCGGGGGCAGGGTGCGTGGCCCCGGGGGCGGACTCGCGGCCGAGAGTTTCGATCCCTCGCTCGAGCCCGGGGATAGGGCTCTGCTGGTTCTGAGGCCGGAGTCGCTGAGGCTGGAGCCGGCAGGCGCCAGGGGCGGGGCGGGAATCCAGGAGCCCTCAGCCCCCGAGGGAAGGGAATTGCTCGGCGAGGGCGAGGTGGTCAAGGCCGTCTACCTCGGCTCCCACATCGAGTACGAGGTGGAAGCCGGCTTCGAAAAGCCCGTCCTGGCTATCTCATACGACCCCATCGACGGGGTGTTCTTCAAACCGGGCGACAGTGTGAGCTTTTCCTATTCCAGGAAGGCGGCGCACATTCTCCCGGGAACCTGAACGACTAAAAATTCCGAATTTTCCTCACAATAGGACGATTTTCGAGTCTCTGACCACGAAAGTGGCGGTGCCCGCTAGATCGCCCTGCCACGCCCCAGAGCCTGGGCGGCGGCGAATCCGAGGAGGACAGCCCCTCCGGCGAGAGCGTTGTTGAGGATGAAGTTCCAGAGCGCGGTGGTCAGGGCGCCTTCTTTCGCCAGTCCTATGCTTTCGACTGCGAAAGTGGAAAAGGTAGTGTAGGCGCCGAGGAATCCTACCGCGATGAAGAGCCGCGCCTGTTCCGACAGCATGCTCAAGTCCACCAGGGCGATGACGAGGCCGAGGACGAAGGAGCCCGACACGTTGACGAAAAGGGTGCCGAGAGGCAGGGCATAGGGCGCGAGCGCGTTGATAGCCTTGCTCGCGCCGTATCTCGCCACGGCGCCTAGACCCCCGCCCGCGAATATCAGGAACATGTTCCGCATGCGCATACCCTAGCACCGGCGCGGGGGAAAGCTCAAGCGAAGCGTGGTAGAATGGGAGCATGATCGCAGAGACAGGCGCCATCTACCAGATATTCGTAAGGAACTTCACGCGGGAAGGAACCTTCGCGGCTGCCGCGGGAAGGCTCGGGGGCATTCGCGAGCTGGGATTCGAGTGGATCCAGCTCACGCCCATCCATCCGATCGGGGTGGAGGGTCGGAAGGGCAGCCTTGGCTCGCCCTACGCCATAGCCGACTACCGGGCAGTAGATCCGGCCCTGGGGACGCTGGACGATTTTCATGCCTTTCTGGGGGCCGCCCACGCACTCGGGCTCAAGGTGATGATCGACATAGTGTTCAACCACGTATCGCCGGATTCTGTCCTCGCCCGCGAAAAGCCCGAGTGGTTCATGCTCGAGGGGCAGGGTCCCGCTGCCGAGCGGGGTGAGCTGGAGAGCCCGGCGCCGGGCGCGAGGCTGGGCCGCAAGTGCGCGGACTGGTCCGACGTGGCCGACTTCGACTACTCCTCCTCGCCCGAGCTCTGGATGGAGCTGTTCTCCATCCTCTGCTATTGGAGGGACAGGGGAGTGGACGGCTTCAGGTGCGATGTAGCCTCCCTCGTTCCCCTGGACTTCTGGAAGAAGGCGCGCCAGAAGGTGAACCAGTACGACCCCGGTGCGCGGCGCGAGCTCTATCCCCTGCTCTGGTTGGCAGAGTCTGTCCATCCGTCCTTCCTCCTGAAAATGCGGCAGGCCGGCTACGGGGCCTGGTCCGAACCCGAGCTCCATTCGGTCTTCGACCTTACATACGACTACGATGGCTGGGAGAGGCTCGCCGAGATCTGGGCGGGCAAGCGGCCTGCCC
>DATCUA010000394.1:0-7214 GCA_036567645.1 Rectinemataceae bacterium
GACGGGTGCGTCGCTTTCCGCCGAGAAAAGTACATTCCTCTTGGAGGACCCTCGGGGGGGGACGGCGGCAGGGGAGGGGACGTAGTCTTCGTCGTGAAGAACAATGTCCGCACTTTGTCCTTCCTCAGGTATCGGCAGACATTCAAGGCCAAGAACGGCCTGCCTGGCATGGGAAGGAACATGCATGGCAAGGACGGGGAGGATGTGGAAATCCCTGTGCCTCCTGGGACAATCATCAAGGATGCAGCCACAGGAGAGGTGCTCAGGGATTTCGGCCGCTCTACGGCCAAAGAAGGCGAGCGGTGGGTTTTCTTGAAGGGCGGCACTGGCGGCTGGGGCAACGTCCATTTCAAGAGCTCGGTAAATCAGGCCCCCAAGAACGCCCTCCCTGGCAAGCCCGGGGAAGAACGAAAGCTCAAGGTGGAGCTTTCCCTCATGGCGGACATTGGCCTGGTGGGATTCCCGAACGCAGGGAAGTCCAGCCTTTTGGATGCCTTCACCAACGCCAGGCCCGCCATAGCCTCCTATCCTTTCACTACGAAAATCCCAAATCTTGGCGTTCTCTCCGTCCATGATCGGGATCTGGTTATTGCGGATATTCCGGGCATCATCGAGGGTGCGCACGAAGGAGCCGGTCTCGGCATCCGCTTTCTCAAGCATATCTCCAGGACGGCCTGCCTGGCCTTCCTCGTGGATCTTTCCCAAGAAAACTGGAGGGAAGCATATTCTATCTTGAGATCCGAACTGGAGTCTTTCTCCCCCCTTCTTTCATCCAAGCCGAGGCTCGTGGTCGCCACCAAGATGGATCTCCCCGAGGCGGCCGAAAGGCTTAGAGAATTCAAGGCCAGCCTGCAGAACGAAGACGTCTACCCAATCTCGGTGTTCAGCCAGGAAGGTCTAGAATCCCTGAAAGAAGCCCTGTTCGTAGCAGTAATCGAAGCGGAATCCGCAGCCGAAAGCCGTCCGCGAGACAGTCTCGGTTTTTTTGAAGAGGACGATCCGGAATCCTCAGAGGAATTGTGAAAACCATACTTTTCGGCGGCTCTTTCAATCCGATCCATGTGGGGCATCTCTGCATGGCCGAGGAAGCTCTCGCATCCACGGGAGCCGACAAGGTACTCTTCATTCCCGCACGGATCCCCCCACACAAGGAATTGAAAGACCCAGGTCCCGAATTCAGGCTATCGATGCTTCATGCTGCTCTCGAGGGCTTCCCGATGTTCTCCGTGGAAGACTGCGAGATTCAGAGGGAAGGTACCTCCTACACAATAGATACGATACGGGAGCTCGTAGGAAAGTCCGTTGTGGAACCGATGCCCATTCTTCTCATCGGAGACGATCTTCTGTCCGGTTTCTACTCTTGGAAAGAATGGGAGGCCATTCTCCACGAGGCGCGTATCCTCGTGGCTAGACGCATGGAATCCCAACCCCCCGCCCCTCAGTTTCCTTGCGAAAAGATCGATAACATCCGCATACCCATTTCATCTTCTCTCGTGAGGGCGAGGATAGGAGCGCAAGGAGCCTGGCGGAGCCTTGTGCCGTCAGCCACTGCACGAATCATAGAAAAACATGGATTATACGGCTTTCTCGAGCGCTGAACAGGGCTTGCTCGAGCTTCTCCAGCGACTCTGTAAGCCGAGAAGGGTAGCCCATTCCGTATCGGTAGCTGAAGTTGCTGCCCGGCTGTGCGCGCGGTTCGGCATCGATCCAGCCCTGGGAAGGATAGCTGGGCTCGCTCACGATATTGTCAAGGATACGCCCGCGTCCGAACTATGGCCGATGGCATTCAGGCTAGGAAACTACCCGGAGACCGAGAGGCTACTCCCTCTCCTCGAAGCCATTGATGCGAGAATGCCGTATGCCGACAAGGTGATACACGGGCCTGCGGGGGCTGTCTTCCTCCTCGAAGCGCGTATAGTGAAAGACGAAAGCGTCCTGGGAGCCGTAGCGAGCCATTCCACGGCCAGACCAGGCATGACGAGCCTCGAAAAGATCGTATTCTCCGCCGACAAGCTCGAACCGCTCAGGGCAGGAACCAGCCTGGCGGATGCCGAAGCCTTGCTCAATTTGGGAGAAGAGGACCTATTCGCATACGCCTTGAGCTCCTCCCTGTCCTGGCTATCCCGAGCCGGCCTCCCGGTTGCCCAAGCTACAGTGGATTTGTACAATGCCCTTCAAAGAGGGGCCAAGCGGGCATGAGAAACACGTTGTTCGATAAAAGCAAGCTCTTGCTCTGGGCTATAGGGGCCCTCTTTTTGGCCGCCATCGTTTGGGGGGCCATTACTCTGAGGAGGGAGAGGGCAGCAATACAGCTGGATACAGACAAGCCCCTTCAGGTCCTCATGATTTTCGAGCAGGGCGGCAAGCCGGCTTCCACTCAGCTCCTCATGTTCTATCCGGCCAAGGGCAAGTCGGCCCTTCTCGATATCCCATCCAACATGGCTGTCATCCTGACGACCATGAAGCGCATGGACAGGATCGATTTGAGCTACAAGGCGGGGAATCCGCGAAACTTCATCAAAGAGGTATCTAGCTATCTCGATACGGATATCGATGGCTACGTCCTCTTCGACGAATCCGGATTCGCATCGATCGTTGACCTCCTCGATGGTCTCCCGCTTTTCATCCCGACCATGATCCTCAAGGACGAAGAGCCGAGAGTCAGACTTCCAGGGGGAGCCGTCACCCTCGATGGCGAAAAAGCCGTCCAATATCTCCTTTACCGCGAGGAAACCGAAAGCGAGTCAGACACCCTCGCCCGAAGACAGAAACTTGCCCTGGCCTTGATAAAGAAGATATCCGAGAAGTCCTTCTACATGCGGGAGAGAAAAAACGCTGCGATTCTGGCTTCCTCATTCAAGAGCGATCTGGGGCTTGAAGCTAGGAAACGCCTTCTCAGCGCCATGTCAGCCATAGAGGCCGACACGATCTTCCTCCAAAAGATCACCGGCGTGTACCGGAGCGTTGAGGAACAGAAGCTCTTCTTCCCTTTCTACGACGGGGAACTAGCTCGGGACATGCTCAAGCAAACCTTGGGTGCCATGAGCCAGGCGACGCTCGTAGCGCCTTCAAAGAGAGTGTTCACGGTGGAAGTCCTCAATGGAACTCTGGAGAAGGGTCTTGCTGCCCGTACGGCAGATATCTTCGAGAGCTTCGGATATGAAGTTGTCTCGGTGGGCAATGCCCCAAGCTTGGACTACGCCAAGACTGTGATTCTTGACAGGTATGGAGATAAGGACGCTCTCGCCGGAGTGGCTGGTGTCATCAAATGCGAAAAGTTCGGCGAGGCATTCGAATATAAAGGCGCAATCAAAGCCGATTTCACGGTCATTCTAGGTAGCGATTTCGATGGGAGGGTATGTGTCAGATAGCAGGGAGCTAGCATTCTCCTTCGCCAAGCTCCTCGTGGAGCACAAGGCAGAGGATGTCCAGGTGCTCGATTTAGGAGATTTGGCCGGTTGGACGGATTTTTTCGTATTGGCCACCTCGACATCGAGCGTACATCTGCGCGGACTGGCGCGACACGTTGACGAGTTCGCGGCCCAGATGAAGCTTGAATCTTTGAACAAGCCCAATCCAGCGGAAGACGAGACGTGGATATTGCATGATTTTGGTGATTTCGTTGTGCATATAATGGAAAGGGATGCTAGAGCATTCTACGAATTAGAGAAGCTATGGCACAAAGCTAGAAGTGTCACGAAGCTAGTGTAGCCGGGGAAGAAAATAGAAGCAGCAGGAGGAGAAACTCTCGTTTGATTAAGTTGAGGGGGTTCAAGCGAACCTCCATGGAGGCTCGCCAAGCTCGACATACTACGTCCTTCCCATACACACGCTTCGTGACAGGAGAAAAAACGGCTGCCCGCGTGGACAGCCGTTAAAATGATCAGGAATCAGCTTCACTCATCCAAATCGTCGTACTCCACATCGTCGTCATATCCGAAATCCTCGTCATCATCGTCGAAATCCTCGTCATCGTCGTCGAAATCATCATCGAAATCTTCGTCATCGTCGTCGAAATCATCGTCATCGAAATCTTCATCGTCTTCTAGATCCTCGTCCTCGTCGAACTCGTCGTAATCGTCATCATAGTTTTCATCGAAACGAACGGGGCTTCGCAAGGCTATGGTCGATGCCTGAAGTTGGCCAGCTCCGGCAAGATTCACTAGTTCGTATTCCTTTTTCGCAGAGGCAGATGCTTCGTTGATAGGGATCATCGCCGTTTCCTCCCTCATAATCTACAGAACGTTCAGCGCCAGCGTACTATGCGTAACCTCGCGACGAGCGTCAAGCACCCGAGATAGATCAGGCAACGAAAATCTAAAGAGGCATTTACAATCTGTCAACTGGGAAAAGCTCTATTCGGGAAAAATGCTAGACTGGAGCCGAGAGAGAAAAGCAACGAGCACGCCAGATCCGGGCTTTCCACGAGACCGGGGCTGAGGATAGAGTCGGCTAGGATGAACGATACCATTTACGTCCGCGCCTTCGCCAAGATCAATATCGGACTCAAGGTGGGACCTCGGAACCAAGACGGATACCATTCGATCGAAAGCATTTTCCAAGCGGTAGATTTGGGCGACGATCTCCAAATCAGCGTTTCGAAGGGGAAAGGGCTGGAAGTCAGGGCGGATCTAGGATGTGCGCCTGAACAGACCACGGTGTATGCGGCCGCTTCAGCCTTCCTCGCAAAAACAAAGCTCGAATGCGGAATATCCATCGAAGTATTCAAACGCATTCCCTCGATGGCCGGCATGGGGGGAGGATCGGCAGACGCCGCAGGCACTCTTGCGGGTTTGGACATGCTCCTCGGCACCGGATTTGGCGCTGAGGGTCTTCTGGCTATCGGCGAGGCTGTGGGCTCGGATGTACCTTTCTTCCTTTCGGGTGGGACGGCTTTCGTGGAGGGGAGAGGCGAGATCGTTCACACCATCCTTCCACGGATCGATCTCTCCTTCCTCCTCGTGAAGCCTCTCTTTGGGGTATCGACTCCATGGGCGTACAAAAGACTGGACGATTTCAGGGCAGCAAGAGGATTGGATCCCTCGCGGATCCCCTCGGGTGAAAGCCCCGATTCCGCTCTCCGTTCTCTGGAGCGCCCTCCCGAAACCTGGGAATTCGCCAACGATTTCCAAGCTCCGCTGATAGATGCCTTTCCCGAATATTCATTTATACTCGAAGGCCTCAAGGTGCTCGGCGCATCCTACGTATCACTCACTGGTTCGGGGTCTGCGGTCTATGCTGTCTTCCGCGGAAGAGACGCATGTATGGCCAAAGGCAAGGCTAAAGCGCTCATGGCCGGGACATCGACCCCAAATACCTTATCAGGTATGGGGTTGCACGCATTAAAACCGCTTGAAACAAGTCTGGTTCTAAGCTACTATCCGTTTAGGTAGCCGCGTTCGCTAAAGGAGCGACCTTTTTATGGAAGTTACGGACATCCGAATCCGCAAAGTTCCGACAGAGGGGAAGTTGAAGGCCTACGTCACGGTGACCTTCGATGAATGCTTCGTGGTGCACAACGTCAAGATCATAGAGGGTAAGAGCGGAGTGTTTATCGCCATGCCTTCGCGGAGAACCAATACGGGGGAATACAAGGACATTGCCCATCCCATCTGTCCCGAGTTCAGGGCCAGGCTCCAGGAAAAAATCCTGGCCGCCTATGCCACTGATCCCGGTTCGGATGCTTCGGTTCCCGAATTCGAGTGACCGAAGGGTCGTCCCCAGCTTCCCCTAGTCCGATGTGGGACGTCGGCAAGCGGTAAGCCCCCGGGTTTTGGTCCCGGTATTCGCAGGTTCGAATCCTGCCGTCCCAGTAATACAACCGATTGAGTGGCAGGTCCACCGATCCGAGCAGCCCAGCAAGGAGTATCGAAAATGGAGAAGTTCGTTCTACAGGCATTCAATAGGGCGAAGACCACCAAGGGTGAGTTGAACCAGGCCCGTAAGGCTGGCAGGATACCTGCCGTCGTGTATGGAGCGGGCAAGGAAGCGACGAGCCTCTATGTGTTGAAATCCGAGTATGAGAAAGCGCTCAAAAGCATAACCGAGAGCACCATCATCGTCCTCGATGTCGAGGGCAAAAAGCTCAAGGTGTTCGTTCGCGATCACCAGCGCCAATCTGTCGAGAAAAACCTCATTCATATAGATTTCCTCGAAGTCCAAGAGGGCAAGATCCTTCATGCGCATGTGCATATCCAGCTTCTTGGCCAGCCCGTGGGCGTAATAGCCGGAGGCATTCTAGAGAATCCCACACACGAGATCGAGGTAGCCTGCGATCCAGCCCATCTTCCAGAGAGGATCGAAGTGGATGTCTCCAAGCTGGATGTCAACCACGCCATTCACGTGCGCGATCTCGTGGTCTCCGAGCACGTCAAGGTGCTCACCAGCCCCGACACTGTCGTGGCCGCGGTGAAGTACGCCAAGAAAGAAGCTGCAGCCGAGACTGCGGAAGCGGCAGTGGCAACAGTGGAAGGCACAGCCGAGGCCGAGGCGGCCCCGGCTGCCGAAGCCCAGGAAGCGAAAGCATAATCCGGCCCCGGGATACCTTCCCGGGAGATTACCAAGAGCGGCAGTCTCGCCGGAAACATTCCGGAGGGGCTGCTGTTTTTCTTTGTAGGAGCCGATTCGGGATCATGAGGCAGAGAGGAGAGGCCAGAGGATAATGAGGGCCCATGAAAGCGAGTCGATCGCTATATCCGGCATCCGGAGCTTTTTCGCCCTCCATCCCGAGATCCAGGTTGCGGAAAGCGCCCTCGCCCTTTCAGGCGGAAGGGATTCATCCCTCCTCGCCCGTCTCCTCGTCGATCTGGGCATGGCTCCGGCTCTGTCCATCTATGTCAATCACCGCCTCCGTTCCAATTCGGAACTGGAGGCGGAGATTTGTATCATCGAGAAAATCTGCGGGAATCTAGGAATCCCTCTCAGCATCCTGGACATCGGACCTGGCTCGATAGAAAGACTCGCTCGATTCCAGGGGATCGGCATCGAGGCGGCGGCGAGGAGACTGCGCTATCAAGCCCTCGTCGAGGAGACGAAGAAGAAAGGCCTCAAGGCTATACTCACAGGGCATCATCAAGACGACCAGCTGGAAACACTCTTCCTACGACTCATGCGCTCTTCGGGATCGAAGGGGCTCGGATGCATGAGGGCAGTTAGACAAATCGGCCCTGGTATCAAGCTGGCTCGGCCCCTCCTCGGCGTGGCGAGCCGAGATA
>DATCUA010000395.1:0-7231 GCA_036567645.1 Rectinemataceae bacterium
GGCCCTGGAGGACAACAAGCCCGGCGACCTCGTGAACGTGGAGTTCTTTAGGGGAGGGAAGATGCAGTCCGTCCGGCTTGTCCTGAGCGAACAGGGTGAACGGGACTGAAGGGCATGAAACCCTTTCTCGTCCGCGCTCCCTATCAGCCTTCGGGCGACCAGAACACGGCTATCGATTCCCTCGTTCGCGCGGCCCGCGCGGGGGATCGGCGCATGACTCTCAAAGGGGTCACTGGTTCGGGAAAGACCTTCACCATGGCCAAAGTGATCGAAGCCCTTCAAAAGCCGGCCCTCGTGATCTCCCACAACAAGACCCTCTCTGCACAGCTGTATCGCGAGTTCAAGAGCTTTTTCCCCGACAATGCGGTTGAGTATTTCGTTTCCTACTACGACTACTACCAACCGGAAGCCTATGTGCCCACGAAAGATCTCTATATAGAGAAGGACTCTTCCATCAACGACGAGATTGACAGGATGCGCCTGGCGGCCACGGCTTCCCTGATGGAACGCAGGGACGTCATCATCGTGGCCACCGTGTCCTGCATCTATGGCCTCGGAAGCCCTGACCTGTACCGTGAGATGCGCCTGTACATAGATCGGGAATCCGCGCTCGATCTCGACGCCGTCAAGCGCACCTTGGTGGGCCTGCAGTACGAGCGCAACGACGCCGTCCTGGAGCGCGGAAGGTTCCGCGTCCGCGGAGATACCCTGGAGATATACCCAGCCTATCTCGAGCAGGCGTACCGGATTGAACTGGATTTCGACACAGTAGCGAGGATACGGAAGTTCGATCCCATATCGGGCGCCTTAGGCGAGGATCTCGATGAAGCTGTAGTCTACCCGGCTAAGCACTTCGTCATGCCCGAGGACATGGTCCACAGGGCATCGGCGCGCATCAGGCAGGAACTCGAGGAGCAGTACGGACGCTTCATGGCCCAGAACAAGGTCCTGGAAGCACAACGGCTCAAGTCCCGTACCGAGTACGATCTGGAAATGCTCGAGGAAATGGGCTACTGCTCTGGGATCGAGAACTATTCTGCCCCTCTTTCCGGAAGGAAACCCGGGGAACGACCGGGCGTCCTCCTCGACTATTTCCCTAAGGATTTCCTCACCTTCATAGACGAGTCCCATGTTACCCTCTCCCAGATAGGAGCCATGTACGAAGGCGACAGGAGCCGAAAGAGATCCCTGGTGGACTACGGGTTTCGCCTGCCTTGCGCCCTGGACAACCGGCCTCTCACCATAGACGAGTTCGAATCCCTTGTCGGCCAGGTTTTCTATGTATCGGCCACGCCCGGCCAGGTTGAGCTGTCTCGTTCCTCTGTCGTAGCAGAGCAGCTTATTCGGCCCACCGGCCTAGTCGATCCCGAGATCATCGTGAAACCTACCGAAGGCCAGATGGAGGATATCTTCGCCCGGGTGAGGGAGAGGGCTGAGAGAGGACAGCGAAGCCTCGTCATAACTCTCACCAAGAAGATGGCTGAGGAACTTTCTCGATACCTTTCCGGGCTCGGTCTCAGGGTTCGCTATATTCACTCCGAAGTGGAAACGATCGAGAGGGTGGAGATACTCACTCAGCTGAGATCGGGCGAATTCGATGTCCTCGTGGGCATCAACCTCTTGCGCGAGGGGATAGACCTGCCTGAAGTCTCTTTCATAGCCATACTCGACGCGGACAAGATAGGCTTCCTGCGCTCGGCCACCAGCCTCATCCAGATCATCGGCAGGGCCGCGCGCAACGCTGCGGGCCTTGTCGTCATGTATGCGGACAGGATAAGCGACGCCATGAGGACGGCCATCGCGGAGACCGAGCGGCGGCGCTCGATCCAGGTGGCGTACAACCTTGAACACGGGATAACGCCGAAGACGATTGAGAAGCAGGTGAGCGAGATACTCCAGCGGCGACGCGAAGAAAAGGCGGACGAAGCCCTCAGCGAAGTCAAGCTCTTGGAGCGCAGCCACAATCTCCTGGTGCCCGAGCAGAAGCGCAGCTTCATCAAAGCACTGGAACAACGGATGCTGGAGCATGCGAAAAACTTGGAATTCGAGGAAGCAGCCCTCATCAGGGACGAGCTAGAAAGAATCCGCAACCAGGGCGGCATATAGCCCCCGAAAGGAAGTCCTATGCTACGCCTAAGCGGCGGATCCGAGCTGAGGAAGAATCGGCACCCAGTCATAGACGCCCATTGCGACGCCCTTCTCGCCGTCATAGGCAAGAGCCAGATCCCAGGCGATTCGGGAAAGCGAGACTTCCTCGCGCGCAACGCATTGAGCCACGTGGATCTTCCCAAACTCCTCGAGGGCGGAGTGGCCTGCCAGTTCATGGCTCTCTTCGCCGAAGATGCGGATCTGCCTGAGATAGAAACCTATGTTCATCGTCTTCTCGACATCTTCCATTCCATCTGCGCATCTTCCGATGGGAGGTTGTTCCCGATCCTCTCCTCGGGGGATCTGGAGACGGCCATCCCAGGAAAGAGGGTAGGGGCCCTGCTGTCCATCGAGGGAGCCGAAGCCCTGGGCGAGAGCCTCGATCCCCTTGAAACCTATTTCAAACGGGGTGTGCGAGCAGTAGGAATAACCTGGAACAGGCGGAACGCCTTCGGCAGGGGAGTGAAGGCACCGGGTTTGGATGGGCTCACTCGATTGGGTTTCGAGCTTGTAGAGGCTTTGGAAGCTAAAAGGATGATCGTCGACGTTTCGCATCTCTCCGATGCGGCTTTCGATGACCTATGCTCGTCCGCTAAACGCCCCTTTATCGCATCCCATTCCAACGCCCGATCAATCTGCGAGCATCCGCGCAACCTTACGGATTCACAGATACGAATGATTGCCGATTCGGGCGGAGCAGTGGGCGTCGTATTCGTGCCGAGCTTCGTAGCGACTATGCCGAGCAAGAGCTACCTCGAACACCTCCTGGACCACATAGACCACATCGTCAAGGTAGGAGGGCTAGGCTGCGCGGCCTTCGGATCTGATTTCGACGGCTATCGCGGCGTGGAAGGCCATGTCATTGCCGATGCCTCGGCTTGGCAGGAGCTTGCAGACGCCCTGTCCTCCCGAGGCTACGGCGATAGCGCAGTGTCCCAGATCATGGGAGGCAATTGGGAGCGCGTCATGAAGGATATTCTCCCTCCATGACAGGGTCGGCGCCTTTTAGAAACTCGGCTGACGCCGTTCCCAAGAGCTCGGGCGCTCATATCGTTGTTTCCGGAGGACGCCCGATCGCCCTCACGGGTTTCATGGCCTCGGGCAAGTCCACCATAGGAAAGCTGCTCGCATCCTCGCTCGGCCTCGAGTTTATGGATCTCGACCTGCTGATAGAGCGAAAAACCGGGACGAGCGTAGCCGAAATATTCTCCCGGGATGGGGAAGCCGCATTCCGGAAGCTCGAGCTTTCTGCCCTCGCCGAGTGCACCATGATTTCGCATCCCTTCATTCTCGCCTGCGGCGGAGGCATGCTGACGCTGCCCGAAGCGAGGTCGATCCTCGCGCGGTCATACCTGCGTATCTGGCTGGATTGTCCATTGGAGGTCATACTAGACAGGCTCGTATCGCATGACACCGAACGCTGTTCCAGGCCCCTGGCCTCCGGGCGAAGCTGGGAAAGTCGACTCGCCGCCCTCTATGAAGACCGCCGAGAGATCTACAAGCAGAACTGCGACATCGCCTTCGACATACGATCCGGGGAAAGCGCCGAGGAATCCGCGCTGAGGCTCTCGGCCCTTGTGAGGGGACTAGCCTCCTAGACCTTGGGGAGTATGGAGCACAGGCGCGTATCCAGGGCCAGCGGGATCCAGTCCCCGAGCCGGAACCCGAGTTGCGGACTGGTTTCGAAAACGAGAACGATTCCCCCTGCCTCTGATCCAGTTCGAGCCTCGACCAACATCGTGTCTCCAGCGAACGCCAACCTCGCGATGCGTGCGCCGAGCCGCACGCAGGAATCCGGCTGCATGACAGCCCTTTCCATTCCGGCGGCTGTGGGTAAACGAGCGTTGGCTTCCGCAGCGAGAGCGCGTTTGGGGACGAATACCCTGTATGCTCCGGGATTCTGAAGGAGACCCGGGGGAATCTGCCCCCGCTCAGCCAGCCTTCTATTACCGGGTATGAGTTCCGGATCGAAACGCAGGTTTCCGAGCCCAGTGACGACAGTGCATGCCGATTCCCCAAGCTCCGCGCTCCGTATGTCGAGGAGGGAACCGAGGCCGAGGAAGGTCGCCGTGAAGTCGTTCGGCGGATGGCTATAGAGATCGGAAGGCCTGCCTTCGGCTAGAATTTTACCATTCCGCATCAGGAAGAGCATGTCGGCCAACTCGAAGGCTTCTTCCGTGTCGTGCGTAACATGGAGAGAGGTTGCGCCGGACTCCTTGAAGGCTGTAGCGAGGAAGCCCCTGAGTTCTCGTTTCAGGGGGGCATCCAGGGAGGAAAGAGGCTCGTCGAGGAGAAGGAGTTCTGGGCTGTAGGCGAGGGACCGTGCCACGGCGAGACGCTGCCTCTCCCCGCCTGAAAGCATTGAAGGCTTCCTGTCGAGGAGGTCTTCGATGTGGAGGAGGCGCGAGAGCCGTTCCACGACAGAGATCCTCAGCTTGGCGTCGACTCCCCTGCGCCTGAGACCGAACTCCAGATTCCCTCTGCCGCTGAGATGGTCGAAGAGCGCAAGGTCCTGGAATACGAAGCCAATAGAGCGTTTGCCAGGTTCCAGATTCCCTATCTCCCTGCCGCCGAGGCGGATTGAACCTGAATCCTGCCTTTCCAAGCCAGCCACGCACCGCAGGAGGCTCGTCTTTCCGCATCCCGATGGTCCGAGGATTACCCCCGTATAACCCTTTTCGAGGGAAAGGGAGGCTTCGAGTCTGAATTCCCCCCGGTATAAGGCAAGGCTCTCGATTTCAAAGTGGCTCAACGCTTTTCTCCTTGAAGAAGAAAGCAAGGCTCGTGAAGAGGGCAAGGACTAGGCCTGCTGCGCATGCCTCGCTGTAGCGGTAGGAGGAAGCGAGGCGGTAAACCATGAGAGGGAGGGTTTCATAGCGGCCTCCTCCGAGAACGATTGGTATATTCGCGTCGCCCATAGTCATGGAAAAGGAAAAGGCGAGGGCGCTCAGGACCGAAGGGAGTATGGTAGGCAGCTCTACGAGGAACGCTGCGCCTGCGCGGGAAGCGCCGAGGACGAGGGCCGCTTCGCTCTTGGCCGGATCGAGTGCAGAGAAGGCGCCCATGAGGTAGTGGGCAACGAATGGCCAAGCGAGGGCTGCCTGCCCCAGGACGATGAGGAAGTCCTTCCCTTGAGGGAAGAGAGCAGACCATCCTGCCGCCGTCACAGCTGAAGATATCGCCAAGGGAAGGGCTGCGGCCCATCTGGCTAGGCCTTCGTTCTTGCCTTTACACGCATCTCCTGGCCTTCGATGCACTGCATAGGCGAGTGAAAAGCCGAGAGCGCAGGCGAGCAAGGCAGCCGAACCGCTCAAGAGCAGGCTTCTCGCCGAGGCGAGGAGGAGCTGGGGTTGACCTGGGCGAAGCAGCTTGAGGTAGTTGCCCAGTCCCCAGGTGGATGGGCCCGATCTGGACGGCCGTATCCTGAAGGATTCGAGGGCCAGGGCTCCTAATGGGCCGATGAAGAAGACGAGGATGCCGGCGGCATATATCAAGAGTGCCACTTTCGCGGCCAATCCTGGTCGAGGCCGGGGCCGCACGAAGCCAAAGCCCTTGCTTTGGAAGTACATCCTCCGATCCAGGAGCTCGAACGCTCCAACTACGATCATCGCCGCAAGAGTCTGTATGAGGGAGAGTACGAAGGCTTTTTCCCAATCGTTGGAGAAGCGTAGCGCCCGATATATGTCCACTTCGAGCGTCGAGCCCACAGTTGAGCCGAAAACCAGCACCACGGTGAAGCTGAAGAAGCAGAAGAGGAAAATGAGGCAAAGCGACTGGATGATGGCGGGAAAAAGGTAGGGAAGGCTTCCATGGAAGAATGACCCGATCCTGCCTGCTCCGAGGCTTCGGGCGGCTTCAATCCTGGAGTCGGGCAGTCTCGACCATACCGATCCGAGATTCTGTATGACTATCGGGAAATTGTAGAACGCATGGATGAAGACGAGTCCGCGAAAGCTGTAGAGGGCTCCAGAGTACTCCCTTGTCGCGACGCCATTAGGGCTGAGCGCCGAATTTAGAGCGTTCAAGATGCTCGGAATCCACCCGTTCTTCCCGTAATAGAGGATGAAGGCCAGGACGACTAGCAGGGGTGGAAGACTGAAGGGCAATGCGGATAATGAGAAGAGGAGTTTCCTGCCTGGGAAATTGTAGCGCGCTGCGAAATAGGCTCCTGGCAGGCCTATCGCCAGGGCGAGAAGGGACGAAAGAATAGCTTGAAGGAGGCTGAAACCGAGAGGTGGCAAAAGAGTATCCCAAGCCAGACCTCCTTCCCCAGGAGCCGGGCTTCCTCGCAACGCCCTCAATCCGAAGGCGGCGATAGGAAGGATGCTCATGGCTATCAGTCCAAGAGCCAGGATTCGGGCTGGCGTGAGCCGATTACCCGTGTTGGATGAGCCCATGGATGCGTCCATGACTGGAGTCGCGTCGCTTAGCGTCGAACCGCGGCGATCATGGCAGCGGCCGCTTCGGGATCGGCCTCAGGATCGCGCAAGCGCGCTTCGAGCTTTGGCAGATTCTTCGGCACGACCTCGAAAGACGGAGGAAGACGAGACGCGAAGTTGGCCGGGTACATCCACTGGGTTTCGGGAAGGATGGCCTGGGCTTCCTCCGAAATGAGGAAATCCAGGAACTTCAGGGCTTCCTGTCGCCGCCGGGAGTCCTTGAGGATCCCGGCTACCTCCACCTGCGTAGGGTGCCCGCCTGCAAATGCCAGGGCCTTGTAACGTTCGCTCGACTCGTAGGCTTTGTGATAGGCTGGGCTGGTCGTATACGAGACGACAAGGGGAGCCTCGCCTTGGGTGAACAGGCCGTAGCCGGAATCCCAGCCAGGCGCCATCGTGAGAACGCTCGGCGCGAGCCGCTTCCAATAATCCTTCCAGGCATCGCCGAAAGCCGCTTGGGTCCAGGCGAGGAATCCCAGGCCTGGAGTGGATGTCCGCGGATCCATGATGATCAGCTTCCTCTCGTAAATGGCCTTCGTCAGGTCTTCGAGGGAGCCGGGAGCCGGAATGCCCGACTCGCTGTCCCAGATGAGGGCGAATTGTCCGTAGTCATAGGGCGTCAAGCGTCCTTTCGGATCGATATG
>DATCUA010000396.1:0-8250 GCA_036567645.1 Rectinemataceae bacterium
AGGCAAGCGCTCCGCAGCCATCCTTCTGAAATCCGGCCTCTGGCGGGGGAAAAAGCTCTCCATCCTCATGTCGGCCATGGAATCCCAGGGCATGGTCGTAACCATGGGAGAGGTTGCGGGAAAGGAATCCGAGATCCTTTCAGCAGTCCGGGAAGCGCCGGTGATCAGAGGCTAGAAGCATGGAAAACTACTACGATGTCCTGGGGGTGCCCCCTGATTCCGACCAGAGCGACATAAAGAGCGCCTTCCGCCGAAAAGCCAAGAAGTACCATCCCGATCTCAATCCCGATTACCAGGTCAGTTCCAAGGGGCCCGTAGCCTCGGTACGCGAATCGGCCATGCGACTCATTCTCGAAGCCTATCGGATACTCTCCGACGCCGAAAAGCGCAGGGTGTACGACAGGGCTCTGCGAAAGCAGAAAGCCGAGCAGAAAGGCTTCGACTACAGGAGCTTCCTCAAGTCCCGCGTGCATGATCCCGAAAGCCAGGCGAAGCTCATAGTCTACGATCTTTTGCACAACCTCGAAGAAGAAGCCCTGGAAGTCTACGAGAGATCCAAATCCTTCGGGGATTTCCGGCTGGAACGCTGGATGGATCGCGGAGACGCCATGGACGCCGAATACTGCCTCGCCGAGGAATATGAAGAGAGGGGGAGGCTCCTCAAGGCGTACGCCATATACAAACGCCTCATCGCGCTAGAGAAGGAAAAGCCTTGGTTCAGGTACTACTTCGATGTTGTAGCCCTCAAGTTCCGCACACTCGTCCTCCAGAAGATGCCCGGGAGGATAGACGAGGAAGACTACCTGGATCGCCTCGAAGAAGCCATAGACTTAGGCATAGGGGCGAGGGATTCGGCCCAGTTCCTGAGAAAAAAGGCCGAAGTGCACTTGCGCCGCAAGGAATATCAGCAAGCCCAGGCTGCTGTCGACAGGGCTGGCGCCCTCGTGCCGCGCCTCCCCGGACTTCAGGCAGTCCGGCGCAGGCTTGCCGAAGCCGTAAACTACGAACGGGAGAATATGTGACAACGATGAAGAAGATCCTGAGCGCCTTGTTTCTCGCCTGCGCCCTCTCGTCCTGGGCGCAGACCACCATAGACAAGCCGGCGGCCACTATCAAGCTTTCGAGGCAGGAAGTGATATCGGTGCGGCAGATACGCGCCGACGTCGAGCGCCTGGAGAAGGCCTCCGGCCTCAAGTTCAGCTTTGAACAGATCAAGCAGGTGCTGGAGGCGAGGGTGAACAGCCTCCTCTTCGTCCAGTTCTGCGAAAGGGAAAAAATCAGCGTCTCGGATGCCGAGGTGAACAAGGCCCTGGCCCAGCTCAAGGCCAGCCTGGGAGCAAAGGCGACGGATGCGGATCTGGAGAATTCCCTGAGGGCTTCGGGCGTTTTCGTCGAGCCCAAGGTCTACGTGCGCCAGAGGCTCCTCTTCGAAACCTACGCCGAGCAACGCAAGGCCGACGAGCTCAAGGAGGCTCTCGCCCCTCCCACGGCGGACGAGATACTGAAGGCCTACGACCTCGCGAAGGCCGCCCTGGTGAGGCCCGATACGATGCGGGTGTCCATCCTCTACGTGGACACGAGAGGAAAGAGCGAGGCCGACATAAAGAAAGGCAAGGAGACGATCACCTCCATAGGCTCTGCGCTGAAACTCAATCCCGCCAAGTTCGACGAGTACGTGCTCAGGAGCGGAGCGGCCTCAGGCTATCTCTCCATACCATCCTTCTACCTGGAGAAGACGAACCAGAACAAAACAGTATTCGGAGCCGAGCTCTTCGATGCCGTGTTCAAGCTCAAGCCGGGTGAGATATCGCCCGTAATCGAAAGCCCCACCGGTTTCCGCATCGTGCGATCGAACGAATTCCTGCCCCAGAAGCAGCTCGGCCTGTCCGATCTCGTGCCGGGGAACCAGTCCATGACCGTCCAGGATTTCATCGCCTACCAGGTCGCCGGGGAGAAGGAAGCCAAGTTCATGGAAAAAATTGAAACCGACCTCATCCAGAAGCTGAGATCCGAGGCGAGCATCAAGATATTCGAAGAAAACCTGAAGTGGTGAGGGATACAGCCCATGGCATCGCGCAGAAAGGCTAGGATCCTCGCCTTCCAGGCCCTTTATGCATGGGAATCCTCCGGGGCGAGGCTCGACGAGCTCCTCACCTTCCCCTGGCTCGATCCGGCCAAGATCGAAGGCCTGGAGGATGACATAGCCGCCTTCACCCGGCTCATCGTGGTAGGTTGCATAGAGAATATCGAAGAGGTGGACAGGAGCATCTCCGCCCACCTTGCCCACTGGCCCTTCGAGCGGCTCAAGAAGGTGGATCTGGCCATCCTGAGGATGGGCGTCTACTGCCTCCTCTTCCAGGATGATATGCCTGCCCAGATCACCATCGACGAAGCGATTGAGATAGCCAAGGAATACGGTTCCGAGGATTCATACAAGTTCATCAACGGGGTGCTGGACGGGGTATACCGCTCGATCAAGCGCCTTCCCGGGAGGGCAGACGCCGGGGACTGGGCGCCGAAGCCATGACTCTCGTCAAAAACGCCTCACAGATAGAGGGTATCCGCGCATCCTGCAAGCTTCTCTCTGAACTGCTCGCCTGGCTGAAACCCCATGTCAAGCCCGGTATAGCCCTCGTTGAGCTCGATTCTCTGGCCGAGGACTATATCGTGCGCCATGGGGGCAGGCCCGCTTTCAAGGACTACGAGGGCTTCCCGGCCACCCTCTGTCTATCCGTGAACGAAGCGGTTATCCACGGCATTCCCGACAAGCGCAAGCTGGTCGAGGGGGATATCGTCGGAGTAGACTGCGGAATCGACCTGGGGGGATATTACTCCGATGCGGCGCTCACGCTTCCGGTCGGCGCCGTTTCCCCCCTGGCCGAGCGTCTGATGGAGACCACGCGGGAATGCCTGCGCGCGGGGATCGAGGCGATACGGCCAGGCGCGCGGATACACGATATCGGCAGAGCCGTTTTCTCCGTGGCTACGAAAGCTGGCTACGGTGTCGTTCGGCAATACTGCGGACACGGGGTAGGTCTCGACATCCACGAGGATCCCCAGATACCCAACTACGTCTCCCCCGGCCCCAATCCCCGCCTCGTCCCGGGCATGACCCTCGCGATCGAGCCCATGATCAATGCCGGCGGAGCTGCCGTAAAAGTGCTGTCGGACGATTGGACTGTGGTCACCATGGACGGCTCGCTCTCGGCCCACTACGAGCACACTGTCCTTGTGACACCCGATGGGTACGAGGTACTCACTTCCTGGATGGCCTGAAGAGGCGGAGCGAAGGCGTCCGAGCCCCCTATCCCTTTCCCCCGTGTAACCGTTTTTGTATTTTTCTCTTATACAATGAAAGGAAACGCGTCCGGGCGGCTGTAGTGCCCCTCGGATGCGCAATCCTGAGCGCACATTTCTAAGGAGCAGTCGAGATGTCGATACGCAAGAAAATGTATTCTCGCGGGTTTTTCATAGCCAACCTCATCATCCTCGGGGCGGTGATCGGTTTCGTGTTCGCCTTCGTAGGCGGAAAGAATCTGGGATCGGGGGTAGCTTCGGAGGCTCCTGCCCTGACGCGGCTCCAGGCCGAGAACAATTCGGGGATTGTCGGAAAAGACACCGAAACGGCCTTGTCCCAAGCCGAAGGCGTGCAAAAGGCATTCAGGTATGTGGCCAAGACCGTCCTTCCCTCGATCGTCGAACTCGATGTAGTCGACAAGGCCGAAACCAGTCCCAAGACCCAGCCAACCATTCCTTTCGAATTCTTCTTCGGGCCAAGGGAGAATGATGGCGAGGATAAAGGACCCCGTTTCGGACAGGAAGGCCTTGGATCGGGCGTGATAGTCAGAAGAAGCGGCAAGACGGTCTACGTTCTCACCAATCACCACGTGGCTGGGAACGCGGATAAGATAACCGTGATGATGTCCGACGGCAGGGAATTCGAGGGCAGCCTTGTCGGCTCTGATGAGCGCAAGGATATCGCTTTGGTCAAGTTCGAAACCCAGGATTCGGATATCGTCGTGGCCAAGCTCGGCGACTCTTCCACGATAGACGTGGGCGATTGGGCTATCGCCTTCGGAAGCCCCCTCGGGCTCGTGTCGTCGGTAACGGCAGGCATCGTGAGCGCCGTGGGCAGAGACGGAGGTCCCGATGGCAACATAAACGACTTCATCCAGACCGATGCAGCCATAAACAAGGGAAACTCGGGCGGCGCCCTCGTCAACATACGGGGCGAAGTGATAGGAATCAACACCTGGATCGCTTCCAACACCGGAGGATCTGTGGGCCTCGGCTTCGCCATCCCCATCAACAACGTCAAGCAGGCCATAGACGATTTCATTACCCACAAGCAAATCCAGTATGGATGGCTCGGCGTCAGCCTCCTCAACCTGACGGCTGACAAGGCTACGGCACGGGAACTCGGCGTGGACAACCTCAAGGGAGCCTTCGTCGCCCATGTATTCAAGGGCGGACCGGCTGACAAGGCGGGGGTTCTGCCCGGGGATTTCATCACCGGCATCGGGAACCAGCCGGTAAAATCCCAGGACGAGCTGGTGCGCAAGGTTGGAGACCTGAGCGCCGGCACGACAGTCGATCTGGATTTAGTGCGCAATGGGAAGCGCATGAGCCTGAAGGTGAAGGTCGACCTGCGGGACAAGAATATCGCCGCTTCCAACAAGGACATATTCCCCGGACTCAGCGTCATTTCCCTCGCATCCGACAGGGTTGACCAGAAGAAGCTCCCATCGGGTTCAGCTGGGGGAGTCATGGTCACCGATGTGCTCGCCAAGAGCCCCGCTTCTGTCATGGGCGTGAAACCGGGAGATATCATCGTGGCCGTGAATGATCGGAAGGTAGAAGGCCTCAAGTCCTTCTATGTCCTTCTCAACGACCCGAAAGAGAAAAAGATACGCTTCACGATCTTGAGGGAAGATCAGACAGTGGACACTCTTGCTTTAAACCGCAACTGAGGCTATAGTCCAGCCCGTCTCCGCTTGCGGACGAGGAAGCCCCGAGAGCATCGGGGCTTCCTTGCTTGACGGGCGGGGGCCTCGAGCCTGTTTCGGAGAGGTTCCATGCGAAAGGAATTCGTCCCCTACGATACCATCAGAAACAACGCCATAAAACTCGCCTACCGCATCTATCAGGACGGCTTCATTCCAGACATCATCTACGTATCCTTGCGCGGCGGAGCCTATATGGGCAATGTCATAAGCGAGTATTTCAAGTTCATCAAGGATGGAGCCAAGCCCGTGTTCTACGCAGCCGTCGTAGCGAGGTCCTACGCGGGCGTAGGGAGGCAGGAATCCATCAAGGTGGATGGCTGGACCTACGATCCTGATTTCCTGAGGTCGGGAGACAAGGTGCTGCTGATAGACGATGTCTACGACTCGGGAAGGACGATCAACTACCTCGCGGAGTTGATAATGCAGCGAGGGCTTTCCAGGGATGACATCAAGATAGCCGTTCACGATTACAAGCTACGCAAGTATATTCCACATTCGCTGCCCATACATCCGGACTACTGGTGCCGCAAGATAGAGGTAGAGAGCGCGGCCGACGAAACCTGGATACACTACATGAGTCACGAGCTCGTCGGCTTGAGCCAGGCCGAAGCCGAAGAGCATTACCTTTCCCAGGATCCCGAGCTCAGGGAAGCCATGAGACTCGTCACCGGCTGAAAAGCCTCTGATCCCCGCCCTCAGGAAGGGGCGGGCGGGATTCCCGCCCTAGATCGATGTTCCTGGCGGGACTACCATATTCTTCGGAATGACTATTATCCCGTCCACGATGTAGTGGGTTGAGTATTCCCCATCGGGGCGGGGCAGATCGTCTATGCCAATGCGGCAGTTGGAACCTATCCGCGCGTTCTTGTCGATGATTGCACCCCGAATGATGCTCCCTCCCCCGATTCCGATGTTCGGAATGCCTTTTTCCGCGTTTCTGCGCCTGTCCGCCTCTGTCTCGTATCGGTCGGCCCCCATGCAGACTACTCCGTCGAGGCTGGCGCCCGATTCGATGATGGTGCGTATGCCCACGATCGAGCGCGATATGGAGGCGTTCGTGATGATGCATCCATCGGTGGCCAGAGCTTGGTTGAGGGTGCAGTAGTTGAGCTTGGAGGCCGGCAAGTTGCGGTTGTGGGTATAGATGGGATTGTCTTCGTCGTAGAAGTTGAACTTTGGGTTTATGTCGGTGAGGTCTATGTTCGCCTGGTAGAAACTCCGTATCGTGCCGATGTCTTCCCAGTACCCGTCGAAGAGGTAGGCGTTGATCTTCTCCTTCTGGAGAATCTCGGGGATGAGTTCCTTGCCGAAATCGTTGGCGTCTCCCGAGAGCGCTTCCTCCATGAGGTCGGCGTCGAAGATGTAGATGCCCATGGAGGCGAGGTACTCCTTCTCTGGAGAGGCCGATGGGGGACGTATCTCGACGGGGAGCTTGAGATGGCTGATGTCCTTGGTCTTGCCCGGCTTCTCCATGAATGACTCAATCATCGAGTCCGGCTTGGCCTTGATGATGCCGAGATCGTTCGCCGTCTCCCTGTCCACCATCGTGCCGGCTATGGTGAGCCGGGCGCCCGAGGCCAGATGTTTCTGGAACATGTCTCCTAGATCCATCCGATAGAGCTGGTCGCCCGATACGATCAGGTAGTGGGTCGGATTCTGGGGGCGGAAATGGATGAGGTTCTTGCGCACAGCGTCGGCAGTCCCTTCGTACCAACCCGAAGATGAGTGGGTCTGCTCGGCGGCAAGTATTTCCACGAAACCGCCGGAGAACGAATCGAAGTTGTAGGTCTTGGCTATGTGCAGGTGGAGGCTGGCGGAATTGAATTGGGTGAGGATGTAGATGCGGTTCATGCGCGCGTTGATGCAGTTGGATATGGGGATGTCCACGATGCGGAACTTGCCTCCGAACGGAACGGCGGGCTTGGATCTCTCCTTGGTGAGGGGGAAGAGGCGAGTCCCTTTCCCACCGCCCAGGACGATGGACAATAGTTTATGCATGGTTTTCCCCTTTTGGAACCGAGATCCGGAGGAAACATATAAACATCTGTTTACCTTCCGGTGGAGCCTGTGTAGAGTATAGACCATGAAGGAAAAAACCGGCAACGAAAATTTTACCGAATTCGAAGCCTGGCTTCAGGCGAGGGGCGAGGTAGCCTGGGCCAGGAGCCTCGAAGCGCGCAAGCCCAACCTGTGCCCCCTGCCGGAGGATCTCGCAGAGGCACTGAGGACGGGACTCGGGCGCAGGGGGATAGAGAAACTCTACAGCCACCAGGCTGAAGCGTACGAGCTGGCGAGATCGGGCAAGAATCTCGTAGTCGTAACCCCGACAGCTTCGGGCAAGACCCTATGCTACAACCTGCCTGTCGTCCAAACCCTCCTCGAGGATACCGAAGCTCGTGCACTCTACCTCTTCCCGACCAAAGCCCTTTCGCAGGATCAGCAGTCCGAACTCAACGAACTTGCCCTTTGCGGATCCATACCCGTGCGCGTACAGACCTATGATGGGGATACTCCCTCCTCCTTGAGGGTTGCGGCGCGCATCTCCGGCCGCATCATCATCTCCAATCCCGACATGCTCCATTCGGGCATCCTGCCCAACCATCCCAAATGGATAACCTTCTTTTCCGGATTGAAGTACGTCGTGGTGGACGAGATGCACAGCTATCGAGGCGTCTTCGGAAGCCATGTGGGCAACGTCCTGCGCAGGCTCAAGCGCATAGCGGCGTTCTACGGGGCCAGCCCGAGCTTCATCTTCTGTTCGGCTACGATAGGCAACCCTCGCGAACTCGCTACCTCGCTCCTGGAAGACGAGGTCGAGCTCGTGGACAAGAACGGCTCGGGCTCCGGCGAAAAGCGCGTCATCTTCTACAATCCGCCCCTCGTAGATAGCCAAAGGGGCATGCGGAAGTCCTCGGCCCTCGAATCCGAAGCCATCGCCCTCGAACTCTTGCGCAGAGGAGTGAAGACTATCCTATTCGCGCGATCCCGACTCCAGGTAGAACTCGTCGCTTCCTATATGGCGAAATCCCTGGAAAACCCCTATAACGAAAACGGCAGGATCCGAGTGTCCCCCTATCGGTCCGGCCTTTTACCTTCGGAGCGGAGAACGATAGAGAAGGAACTGCGCGAAGGGAGGCTCCAAGGCGTCGTATCGACCAACGCCCTGGAGCTCGGCATAGACATTGGCGGACTCGACGCTTCAGTGATAGCTGGCTATCCCGGTAGCTCGGCTTCTTTCTGGCAG
>DATCUA010000397.1:0-4776 GCA_036567645.1 Rectinemataceae bacterium
TGGAGCTGGTCCAGGGCGCGGCGGCGCGCAAGGCTCCCGCCGAGCGGTTCCTGAGCCGATTCGCCTCGGCCTATACGCCTATCGTGGTGGGGGCGGCCGCCCTCGTCGCCGCGCTTCCGCCCATATTCGTGCCTGGGGAGCTTTTCTCCGTGTGGCTCCACCGGGCCTTGGTCCTTCTCGTCATATCCTGCCCCTGCGCCCTCGTGATTTCAGTTCCCCTCGGCTACTTCGGAGGCCTCGGAAGCGCGGCGCGCCGCAGGATCCTATTCAAGGGAGCCGACAACCTCGACACCATGCTCAGAGTGAAAACCGTTGTATTCGACAAGACAGGAACGCTCACCCGGGGGGAATTCGAAGTCCAGAAGGTAGAGGCGGCTCCGGGCTTCGAAGAAAAGACTATCCTCAGCCTGGCGGCGGCAGCTGAATCGGTGTCGCCCCATCCCATAGCAAAGGCCATCAGGCGGGCGGCGGAGTCGGCGGCGACCGGTGTTGAGGCGGGCGCGATGCTGAACGAAGCTTCGGAACGGCGTGGCCTCGGCGTTTCCGCCCGCGTAGGAAGCGCGCGCGTGCTCGTGGGCAAGGCCGAGCTGCTTCGCTCCGAGGGCGTTTTGCTGCCAGAGCGCGGAGGGTACGCAGCCACGGAAGCCTTGGTGGCTATAAACAGTATCTACGCGGGTCGGATCCTTGTCGCCGACAGAATACGGCCGGAAGCGCGCGAGGCCATCGACGGCCTCGTGGCCCGGGGAGTGCGCAGGATCGTCATGCTCACGGGCGACAATGAAGATGTGGCGAGGGCTGTCGCGTCGGAATTGGGCATAGTCGAAGTGCGCGCCGGTCTCCTTCCCGAAGGCAAGGCGGAGGCAGTGGCAGAAATCAGGAAGAGAACGGGAGCAGGAGAGGCCCTGGCCTTCGTGGGCGACGGGATGAACGACGCTCCCGTCCTGGCCGGCGCCGACCTGGGCATAGCCATGGGAGGGCTGGGATCGGATGCCGCCATAGAAGCCGCCGATGCCGTCATCATGGACGACGATCTACGGCGCATCCCCGAGGCAATCGGCGTAGCATCCAAGACCCGAAGAATAGTGATCCAAAACATAGTCTTTTCGCTAGCGGTCAAGACAGCCTTCCTCGTCATGGGGGCGGCAGGCCTCGCCACCATGTGGGAAGCCGTTATCGCCGACGTGGGAGTGGCCTTGGTAGCCGTGCTCAACTCGGTGCGGACTGCGGGGAGCATCAGGGCTTTCTTATCCGCCGGCTCTCGCCCGTAGCTTCTCCTTGAGATCGGCTATGTCCTTGGGGATGAAACGTCCCACGAAGAGAAAGAAGGCGAAGCAGGCTACCCAGGACACGGTACAGATGAGGAGAATGGCTTGGCCGAGGCTCGATTTATCCGCGATGTATCCGGCGAGCAGAGGAGCCGCCGCCGAGCCTCCGAATTCGACGAAGTTCTGCACGGCGTTGGTGGTGGCGCGGATCTCGGGTTCGGTGACGTCGTAGAAGGATGATAGCACATTGGGGGAAGCCCAGGGCATGAAGAGGGCAGTGGCCGAGAGCAGGACCCCGAAGAGGAGCTTGCCCGAGGCCGGAATGCCCATGGTGATCCAGAGGAGGACGCATCCTGCGGCCACGCCCGCCGCACCCACGAGAACCCTGCCCTTTGGCGTCTTTTTAAAGAGCTTGTCGCCAAGGATTCCGCCCAGGGGATAACCGATGGCGAGTATGAGGACGGCGGGAACCATGGTGAGCATGGTCTGGGTGTCGTCGTAGCCGCGTTCCGTCTTCAGATAGTCGAAGATCCAATAGGTTATGACGTTCCATGGGAACACCCCGATGAAGCCCTGGAGGAAGAGGAGGATGAGGCTCTTCTTCTTGAACAGGGCCCCCACCGTCTTCCAGTCGAAGGCGAAGCGCTCGAGGTGCTCGGTCTGGGCGAGTTCAGGTTCCGCCGAACCCCTCGGCCTGTCCTTGACGAAGATGAAGACGAGGAAGGAGAGGAGTATGCCGAGGCCGCCGGTTATGAAGAATATCTTGCGCCAGCCCAGAGATGCGCCGAGGATGAGGGCTAAGACCATGCCGGCCAGATAGCCCAGGGGCTGGGCTACTTGCAAAAAGCCGTAGATCTTGCCGCGCTTGGCCGGCGGGTAGTAGTCGGATATGAGGCTGTAGAGCCCGGGGTAGGAGGAGTCGTCTATGCCCGTGCCCGCCCTGGTGAGGAGGAAGAGGGGGTAGGTGGGCACAATGGCGTTGAGCCAGGTGGTCGATCCCCAGATGAGGGATGCAAGGGCTATGAGCTTGGGCCGGGAATACCTGTCGTAAAGCCAGCCCCAGAGGGGGTAGAAGATGGCTCCGACGACCAAGGCTACCGTGGACACGGCGCCCATCTGCGTTCGGGTGATGTCGAAGGTCTCCATGATCTGGGTGGTGAGGGGGCCTATGAGGAGCTTATCGGCCTCGTGGAGGAGCATGAATCCGAACATCATCCAGAAGGCGGTTTTGGCCCCCTTCCCGGCTCGGGCTCCAAGCGCGGGATTCATTTCCTTGTTCATCGTTCCTCCTGGATTCTTCAGATTCTTCTTAGGACGATACTGCAGGCGATGGCGCCTGGAAGAGCCTTGAGTTCGAGGGTATCGTACCCTGATTCCTCCAGGCTTCCTGAGGTATCGGTTTCGTTGCCGAAGGCCCGGGCATGGATGCAGGATTCCGCCTCGACTCTGTATCCTCGAGGGTACTGGAGGCGGGGGACGAAGACTTCCGTGGGAGCCTCGATCCGATGATCGGGTTCCCAGGAGAGCCTGAAGTCACCGGTCTTCATGGAGAAGGACATGGACTGGATTCTGCCCGCTACGGCCGTGGCGTAGGGTCTGACGAAGCCTGCAAGGGCGCGGCCTCCTTCCTCCGAGCTGAACACGGAGAGGTCTTCCCCGTTCCAGCCGTCTCCCCACTGGCTTTCGTTGGAAGCTGCGTAGTTCCAGAGCGTGCCGTCCAGGAGGGCCGAATCCAGGGCGTCGTAGTAGGCTGCCAAGGCCTTTTCGTGGATTCGGTATCTGCCGGGAGCATTGTGCCGCCTGTAGGCGAGCCTGGAGTTGAGATCGAAGGGAAGGCCGAACTCGCCCAGGAGCGAGGGGCAAGCTCCCATAGAGGAGGCGGAGTGCAGGACTATGCGCTTCATGGCGCGGGCGAAATAGGCTCGAACCGCTCTGGGGCCTAGTATCGCCTTCTCTTCCTCCTGGTCGTAGGCGAGAAAGCCCGTCCAGCGCTTGAAGCTCAAGGTGAAGGCGTCGTACCAGTGGGTGGAGTTGACGACAGGCTCCGGCATCGCTTCTCCCGGAGCCCAGGCGGGCCGAGCGCCCGAGGGGGGACCTTCGATGAAGAGAGCGAACCTGCCTGCGCCGGGGGCCGCGCCGCGCACTCTCTGGGCGAAGCGCCAGAAAAACGGCTTCAAGTAGAATTGGGCGAAAGCCTCGCGCGGCGCGGCCCCCGCCCCCCGACCCGAGTTCAGCCTTTCGGAAAACCAGCCTGGCCGCAGGGCCCTGGGGCCTTCAGAGCCCAGCTCCCAAAGCCCGAGCCTCCTCCAGACGCAGGTTTCTCCTGGCTTCCATGCGCGTATGCCTGCACTGCCCAGGGCTTCCCTGCCTTTGGGGGCCAAGCCCAGGCCGCGTATGCCTATCCGCGGCGCCTCGGTCTTCCATCCTTCGCCGGCGGCCATGGCCTCGAGGGGGCTGGGCGCCAGACCCGGCACGAGTAGATCCGGCCTTCTCATCCGTATGTCTTCAACTCCTATGAATCCGTCCCCCGGCTCGTTCATGGAGTCGAAACCGACGACGTTGGGTTTCCCCGCAAGCCTCGCGGAGAGTTTTCCCATGGCCGAGAAATAGCGTTCCTGGAGCCAATCCTGGATGGGGACGCCTTCGACGGTTATCCCGGGAGCGAGGTCGTTCCCGGCGAAGAAGAGGCTGAACATGGTGGCGCAGGCGAGCCTGAGATGGTTGGAAAACCACTCCATGCGCGGGTACGATGAACCGGCCTCCTGGTGGAGGAGGGCTGCTCCCGAAGCGTGGAGATTCCTCGGCTCGAAACCTGCGGCCTCCAGAGTCCACATGGGCGCCCCGTCTCCCCCGGTCCATCTCGACCAGACGTCCTGGTGCGGATCGATGAATAGGGAGATGCCTTTCCTGGCGGCGATTTCCACCAGGGCTTCGATGTAGTCGAGATAGGCTTCGTCGTATATGCCCGGGCCTGCGTGCTCTATGGCTTCCCAGGTGACGAGGAGGCGGTGGAAGCGCATCCCCCAGCCCGCGAGCCTTGCAAAATGCTCCTCAGCCTCATCGAGGGGAAAGGGCCTTCCGACGAAGGAGACATCGGTAGCTTCATAGAATCCTTCCGAAACATGGGTCCTTCCGTCGGGGCGGACGGGAAATTTCGAGTCGCCGCCTAGGTTGAGGCCTCTCAGCACGAGGGACCTCCCCCACTCGTCTACGAATCTATCGCCACGGACGACCATGATTCCTCCCTCGGGGCTCGGATTCTCTCCTTTGCCTATCCGCGGCGAGCCGCAGGAAGCTTTCGGGGCTGGGACTCTCGAAGCTGAAGCGCTCTCGGCTGAAGGGGTGTTCGAGGCCCAGGACGGTGGCGTGGAGGCAGAGCCGCCCAAGGGGATCGCTTCGCGCTCCGTAGCGCCTGTCCCCTGCAATGGGATGTCCGGCGTGGGAGAGCTGGGCTCGTATCTGGTGCTTTCGGCCGGTCTCGAGCCAAAGCTCGACGAGGGAATATCGCGCT
>DATCUA010000398.1:0-2028 GCA_036567645.1 Rectinemataceae bacterium
AGAATGACTACATCGAAGCGTTTCATCGCTTGGCCAGGTATTTCCTGATGTCGAGGGCGACGGCGGCTATGATGATGGCGCCCTTGATGATCTGCTGCCAGTAGGGATTCATGTTGATGAAGGTGAGGCCATAGCTGATGATGCTGAATATGAGGACGCCGATGATCATGCCGGGCACCGTGCCTATGCCTCCGGATGTGGACACTCCGCCGACGACGCAGGCGGCTATGGCGTCCAACTCATAGCCGTTGCCATAGTTGTTCGTGGCTCCTCCGGTGCGCGCCGCCTCGAGGGTCCCAGCCAGCCCATAGAGAGCGCCGGCTATCGTGTACACTGAGATGAGATTCTTCTGCACGGGCACGCCCGATACCTTGGCCGCATCTGGATTGCCGCCGATGGCGTATATGTTCTTGCCGAATCGCGTCTTGTTGTGCAGGATCCAGATCACGGCGGCTACTATGAGGGCTATGATGACGATATAGGGTATGGAGTATGTGCCGTCGAAACCCACATAGCCCGAGCCGAGGGTGGTGAGGTCTTTGCGCAAGCCCCCGATAGGTTGGGCTCCGTACGGCGGCCTGTCGAAATAGATAGAAGTGATCCCGTAGGTAGCAACCATCATGCCGAGGGTGGCGATGAAGGGGGGTACCTTGAGATAGGCTATGATGACGCCGTTGAGCATTCCCAAGACGGCGCAGACGACTATCGCGATGAGTATGGGAACCCAAATCGGAAGCTCGGGCATGGTGGGATACATGCGCCGCGGGTAGGCCATGAACTGGAGCAGGGAGGCCGAGACGACGGAGGCCAAGCCAACTTGCCTGCCCGCCGAGAGATCCGTTCCCCCGGTGATCAGTATTCCTCCAATGCCCATGGCTATGATGATCCTCGTTGCCGACATCGAGAGGATATTCCTGAAGTTCTGCAGGGAGAGGAATGCCGGGGCTTTGATCGAAATGCCGATTATGAGGGCCAGGAACACCAGGTAGATGGCGTACTGGAGCGCGAAGTCCTTGATGGCCTTCTGGCGGGCGAGGGATTTGGTTTGGATTTCTTCTATGTTTTTCTTGGGCTGCATCGGTGTCTCCTCACATGAATTGAGTGGCGAGTCTCATGATCTTTTCCTGATCGGCGCTTTTTCCTTCCAGGATCCCCGTGAGCCTGCCTTCGCACATGACCATGATGCGGTCGGACATTCCCAGGAGTTCCGGCATTTCCGAGGAGATCATGATGATCGATTTTCCCTTGGCCGCGAGATCGGCAATGATCGTGTAGATCTCGTATTTCGCCCCCACGTCTATGCCCCTGGTGGGTTCGTCCAGGATGAGGATATCCGGTTCCGTCAGGAGCCAGCGGGCGAAGAGGACCTTCTGCTGGTTTCCTCCCGAGAGATCCTTGATGCGGGTCCTGGACGAAGGAGTCTTCACCCTGAGCTGTTCTATGCTCTTGGCAACGTCCATTGCGCTCCGCTTTTCGTCGAGAAGGCCCAGCTTTCCGACATAGCGCGGCAAATTGGCCAGGATGGTGTTCTCGAGCACCGAGAGCATGGGCACTATGCCCGTGGCGCGTCTCTCCTCGGTGAGGAGGGCCATGCGCTTGGAGATGGCGCTCCGGGGCGAGCTTATTATGACGGGCTTGCCGCCCAGGACAATGGAGCCCGACTCTATGGGGCGCAGACCGAAAATCGATTCCACCAGCTCGGTACGCTTCGCGCCCACCAGCCCGCCAATCCCTAGTATCTCTCCCCTGTGCAGATCGAAGGAGACATCCTTGAAGGATTTGCTCTCGGCTGAGACGAGGTTCTGCACCTGGAGAACGACATCTCCCGGCTTGTTCGATCTCGGAGGGAAACGGTGCGTCAAATCCCTTCCGACCATCTTCGATATGATGAGGTCCATGGTGAGTTCGCTTGCCGGGTAGGTCCCCACGTGGCGGCCGTCTCGCATGATGGAGACTTCATCCGATATCTCGAGGATCTCTTCCATTTTGTGGGAGATGTAGATAATGGCCACGCCCTTGGATCTGAGC
>DATCUA010000399.1:0-2996 GCA_036567645.1 Rectinemataceae bacterium
GCGCTTTCAGCCGAGATGATCAATATCGTTTCCTCCATCGTTCCCGATTTTGGGATAGAGGTTATGGATATCATTCCAAGGCAGATCAAGTACTCGGAGGAACTAACGGATTCGGTCTACCAGCGCATGATCAAGGAGAGAAACCAGATAGCACAGGCATTCAGGTCGTACGGCGAAGGGAAGAAAGCCGAATGGCTCGGAAAGCAAGAGAACGAACGCAGGTCGATCCTATCGTCCGCCTACTCTAAGTCTGAAGCCATCAAGGGCAAGGCAGACGCCGAGGCTACCAAGATCTATGCCGACGCATATGGGAGGGATTCGGCTTTCTTCGAGTTCTGGAAGGCCATGGAGTCCTACAAGGCCACGATCCCTGCCTTCCGCAAGACTCTGTCCACCAACATGGATTACTTCAAGTACCTGTACAGCCCGACAGGCCGCTGATCCGCGTCCACCACGTCCGAGTCGGAGTTCTGGAAGCCTTTTCCGTCTCATGTGGCCAAGGCGGCCTCGGAGAGATTCCTGCCTCCGGGGCCTACCCGCAAATCGATAATCGCGCATGAGCCTGCAGAACAGGGGCCGGGATTGACGATGAGCGTCCCATCTTCGAGCGAGACGCAGCGAGATTCGTGGATATGCCCGCAGACCCAGAGTGTGGGGCAAGCCTCAGCCATAATGGTAGAGAAGACATGGCTTCCCACGTGGGTATCGGCCCTGCGGTCGGCGTTCGTTCCATATGGCGGGTTATGGGTCAGGACGACGAGGGGGGATTCCGATCCTTCCTTCCCTATCGCACGGTCGGCGGCGGCCGCCGCCAGTCCACGCCTGAGCGCTTGTCCCAGTTCTTCTTCCGTTCTCTCGTAGCTCGTTAGCCCGGCTCTCCTCAGACCGCCTCCAGCGCCTGCGATTCTGCAAAAATCCGTTGATAGGCCCGTTCCGTCCACATCCAATCCGGAGCCCGAGAGAATCCTGCGAGCTGGTAAGGGGTCGCAGTTGCCGGGAACGAGGCAGACCGAAGGCCATGCAGGATGGGAGCATAATGAATGCAGGATTTCTTCTGCTTCTTTCGCGCCGCCGAAGTTGGTCAAATCCCCGGCTACCAGGATGAGAGCGGCATCTGAATGCTCTGCAAGAATGTGATCCAAAGTTCTCAGGTTGCCGTGGATGTCTGATAGAGCCAATATCTTCATTATTCGATATTTCTACCCTTGCCCAGAGCTTGCGTCAATCGAAGTCGACACAGAGCTTTTATCATGGCTCGCATCCCTGGAGCCACGAGCCGTATATCGTCGGCGGCAGTGCCGCCCCCTTGAAATAAAGCACGTTTACGGGGACTATTGAATTGTGATTGCCGTTAGCGATGTGGCGCTCGGATTTGGCGAGCGCAGCCTTTTCAAGGATGTCAACCTAAAATTCACCCCCGGGAACTGTTACGGGATAATCGGAGCCAACGGGGCGGGGAAAACAACCTTCCTCCGCATCCTTTCCGGGGAGGTCCAGCACGACAAAGGGGAAATCAGCATAAGCCCAGGCTCGCGGATGGCTGTCCTGCGCCAGGATCATTTCGCCTTCGACGAGATGAAGGTCCTTGATGCGGTCATAGTTGGATACGAAAAGCTATTCGACGTAATGCGCGAGCGCGAAAGCATCTATGCTAAAGACGATTTCACCGAGGCAGACGGCATTCGCGCCAGCGAGCTGGAAGCCGAGTTCGCCGAAATGGGGGGATGGGAGTCCGAGTCCCAGGCCGCCCTCCTCCTTTCCGGTTTGGGCGTGTCGGAAGCCCTCCACGAACGCCTCATGCGCGAGGTGGGCGAGTCCGTGAAAGTTCGAGTCCTCCTCGCCCAGGCTCTTTTCGGCAATCCAGACATCCTACTCTTGGATGAGCCTACGAACGGCCTGGATCTGGATTCGATCGCATGGCTCGAGGAATTCCTCATCGACTTTCCCAACATAGTGATCGTCGTTTCACACGACAGGCATTTCCTCAACGCCGTCTGCACCCACATATGCGATATCGACTTCGGCCACATCCGCATGTACTCGGGCAATTACGATTTCTGGTATAGGATGAACAAAATCCTAGTCCAGCAGCAGAAGGACGAGAAAAAACGCCGCGAGGACAAGGTCAAGGACCTGAAGGAGTTCATCCAGCGCTTCGCCTCCAACGCATCCAAGTCGCGCCAGGCGACGTCTCGGAAGAAGATTCTCGAAAAACTCGAGTTGGATGACATGATCCCGTCTTCCAGGCGGTTCCCCTATGTCGGATTCAAACCGAACCGGGAGATCGGCAACAACGTACTCAAGATATCCCAGCTCATCGTCGACCAGGATGGGACGAGACTCATCGACGGCCTTTCACTCAACGTGAACAGGACGGACAAGATAGCTTTCGTGGGGCACGAACATGTAGCCAAGTCGGCCCTTTTCTCCGTCCTGGGCGGAGACGCCGAGGCAGCAGGCGGCGACCTCTACTGGGGACAGACCGTCGAAAAGGCGTATTTCCCCAAGGACTCGTCTGCATATTTCGACTCCGACTTGAGCATTGTGGAATGGCTGGGCCAATACACGGATTCCGACGACGAAACTTACATCCGCTCTTTCCTGGGCCGGATGCTCTTCTCGGGCGACGAAGCCTTGAAACCCGTGAGAGTTCTCTCCGGCGGAGAGAAAGTGCGTTGCATGCTTTCCAAGATCATGCTTTCGGCCGCCAACTTCCTCATCCTCGACGAACCGACGAACCACCTCGACCTGGAAGCAATAACCGCTTTGAACGACGGTCTCATTGAGTTCCCGGGCGTGGTCCTGTTTTCCAGCCACGATCACGAGTTCGTCACCTCCATAGCGAACAGGATAGTCGAGATTTGCCCAGGCGGAGTTATAGATCGGTACATGAGTTTCGACGATTACCTGGCAGACGCCCAGGTGAAGGGGTTGCGCGACGAATATTACCATGGCCACGTCCTGGCCGAGATTTGAGCTTTCTACAACGGCTCTAT
>DATCUA010000400.1:0-8567 GCA_036567645.1 Rectinemataceae bacterium
CTGCCACTCGGCCTGCCACTCGGCGTGCCATTCGGCCTGCGTCTCGGGGAGTGCGCATTGATGCGCAGGCCCGAGCTCTCGGCTGTTCCGCATCCCGACCTTGCCTGGGTGCCGGCGTTCTGGGCTTCGGTGCAGGATCACCTATTCGTGCGCGAGGAGGATTCCACCCTCATCATCCCGCCCAACATGGTCTACAAGACCAACTCCACGGGAATTGCCATCCTTCGATGGCTGCGCGGCGGGCGCAGGATCGAGGACTTCCCGCATACGGACGCCGAGCGACTGGGCCAGATAGAGGCCTTCCTGCGCTCCTTGAGCGATCTGTGCTCGGGCAGAGGTGCGGCGATCGAGACGGTGCCCTACGATTTCGATTTCACCCGCCTGCCTGTGCTGGGCGAACTTGCCGTCACCTACCGCTGTGGCAACGCGTGCCGGTTCTGCTATGCGGGCTGTGGGGCGGAAGAGGAGGGGAGAGAGCCTGGGACGGGCGGATTTCCCGAAGGCCCGGCTGGCATCGATGGGGAGATGAGCCTCGAGCAGATGAAGCGCGTCGTAGACATCTTCCGGGACGAGGCCAAGATACCTTTCTTCTCGCTCACGGGGGGCGAGCCCCTCTTGAGGGATGAACTGGAGGAGCTCATAGCCTACGCCGTGTCGCGGGGCTTGCGGGTCAACCTCATCACGAACGCCGTCCTCGCCAGCCCGGCGAGGGCGGCCTCCCTCTTCGCCGCAGGCCTCAGGACCGCCCAGGTCAGCCTCGAAAGCCCATCCGCGCGCATCCACGACTACCTCTGCGGAAGAGAGGGAGCCCACGAGCGGACGCTGGCAGGCATCGCCGCCCTCCAGGGGACCGGCATATCGGTTCAAACCAATTCCACCCTGACGCGGCTCAATAGGGAAAGCCTCCTCTCCATGCCCGCCTTTCTCAAGGACCTGGGGATAGAGCGGTTTTCCATGAATCTCTTCATTCCCCCGGCCGGCGCCGCCTCATATCGCCCCGAGGCGCACGTGAACTCGGCCGAGCTTTTCGTCCCCTATTCCGAGGTCGGATCATTCGTGGACGCCGTCAGCCGCGGCGCCCGCTCATCCGGCCTGCGCTTCTTCTGGTATTCCCCCACGCCCCTGTGCATTTTCAACCCTATGTCGCGGGGCCTCGGCAACAAGAGCTGCGCCGCGGCGGATGGGCTGATGCACGTTTCGCCTTCGGGCGATGTCCTGCCCTGTTCCTCCTATCCCGAGTCACTCGGGAATCTCCTCACTGGGGATTTTCCCGCCATCTGGTTTTCCTCTCGGGCGCGGATGTTCAAGCGCAAGATGCTGGCGCCCGAATCCTGCAAATCCTGCGAGTCCTTTCTGGCCTGCCAGGCTGCCTGTCCCCTCTATTGGGACTACGCCGGCCTGGGCGAACTCGAAGGCGCGCCAAGGCCGGGACGGCCCTGCCCAGGCCGCCCCGCAGCGGCCATTTCCGCACGAGGAGGATGAAACCCCATGGACGATACCTTTGCATTGTTCCCCTTGAGCCGCCAATCCCGCCTGGCAGCCGCTGCGGGGATGTTCGCCGCGGGCGCCATGGTGCAGACCATTCCCTCCTGGGGCCTTGCGGCCGGTTCCACCGTGATCATCCTCGGGTGGCTGCCCCTGGCCCTGCGCAGACTGAGCACCAAGCCCGCCGACACGGGACTGGAAGAGTGGAGGCCAGTATCCATGGCCGAGGTGGACAGGCTCGCCGACGCCCTTCGTCTGTCCAAAAAGACCAAGGCGAGGCTCGCGGGCGGCAGCCTGGGTTCGGTGGCCTTGTCCATTTTCCTCCTCGTCCTCGCCGTGCTGGGTATGGCGGGCGGGCGTGGTTGGGGCTTGCTCGCGCTCGACAGCTTCCTCTTTTCCTTCCCCGCCCTCTTCTTCGGCAGGCCGGCCATCTTCGTGCCCAAGGCCCTCGATCTAAAGATGCCCTGCTTCCAGGCCGTGTTCGAGGCCAAGGCCCGGGACAACCTCGTCCTCACGCCCTACTTCAGGTTCGACAAGGACAAGGAGGGAAGGGACATCCCCGAGGACATGCGTCTCATGCTCGAACCCAAGCACAAGCCTTTGGACTTCGTGGGAGTCCAGCTCCAGGCGGCAGTCAACAAGGGGCCCAACGGCGAGGTGCCCTACCTCTACGCCGTCTTCCTCACCAAGGGCAAGGGTCCATCCTATTCCCGCCTCTCTTCCCTGCGGCTTCCCGGCTATGTCGTCGAAGCCGGAGGCGATGGGGAGTACGGGAGCCTCGTCCTGCGCCAGCAGACCTCGGGCGGAGGCTACGCCACAAAGCCTGCCGACTGCGAGAGGCTCTACCAGGCGGTGGGAAGGGGGCTCGCCCTCCTCGAGCCTTGAACGGAAAGCTGCGCGCGGCTCGGTTCCGCGCGGCGTTGTCCCGCGTCTCGGATCTGTGCTACACTACCCCTTGTGGCCAAAACGACGAAGAATGCATCTGCACCCATATATGACGAGTCCAAGATAAAGACCCTCTCCTCCCTGGAGCACATCAGGCTCCGCACGGGGATGTACATAGGCCGCCTCGGTGACGGCTCGAATCCCGACGACGGCATCTACATCCTGGTCAAGGAAGTGATAGACAACTCGGTGGACGAGTACATCATGGGAGCTGGGGACAGGATCGTTGTCCAGGTCAAGGATGGCGCAGTGCGCATCAGGGACTATGGCCGCGGCATACCCCTGGGCAAGGTCATAGATTGCGTATCCACCATCAACACGGGAGCCAAGTACAACGACGAAGTGTTCCAGTTCTCTGTCGGCCTGAACGGGGTTGGAACCAAGGCCGTGAACGCCCTCTCTGAGCGCTTCAGGGTGGTCTCCTATCGAGATGGCAGGCTTTTCGAGGCCAGATTCGAGCGCGGCAGGCTCGTCGACTCCCGGGAAGATTCGGCAGGTAGGGAAAGAAACGGCCTTCTCGTCGAGTTCGTGCCCGACAGGGACATCTTTCCCGAGTATTCCTTCAACATGGAGTTCCTCGAAAAACGCATGTGGAACTACGCCTGCCTGAACTCGGGGCTCGCCCTCGTCCTCAACGGGCAGGAATTCAAGGCCGAGAAGGGTCTCTGGGACTTCCTCTCCTCCGAGGTGGGCTCGGGCGCCCTGTACGACGTGGGCTGGTACCGGGGAGAGCGAATAGAGTTCGCCTTCACCCACACAGGCAACTACGGCGAACAGCACTTCTCCTTCGTCAACGGCCAGTATACATCGGACGGAGGCACCCACCTCTCGGCCTTCCGCGAAGGCTTCCTCAAGGCGGTCAACGAGTTCTTCCAGGCTTCCTTCAAGGGCGAAGACGTGCGCGAGGGCGTGGCCGCTGCGGTAGCAGTCAAGCTCATGAATCCCCTGTTTGAGAGTCAGACCAAGAACAAGCTGGGGAATGCCGAGATTCGCCCCTGGATCCTCCAGGAAGTGAAGCGGGGAGTGGACGAGTTCCTGCGCAAGAACCCCCAGGCCGCCCAGAGGCTCAAGGAGAAGATCCTCGCCTCCGAGAAGCTCCGCACCGAGCTCAACGTGGTCAAAAAGGAAGCCAAGGAAGCCGCGCGCAAAATCGAGCTCAAGATTCCGAACCTTCGCGACTGCAAGCACCACCTGGGAGACGGTCCCAAGGGGGAGGAATCGACTATCTTCATAACCGAGGGCCTCTCGGCCGCCGGTTCCATGGTGAGCTCCAGGAACGTGAGCACCCAGGCGGTCTTCTCACTACGCGGCAAACCCGAGAACATGTACGGAAAGCGCCAGACTGCCATCTACAAGAACGAGGAGCTCTACAACCTCATGATGGCTCTGGGTATAGAGAACGATGCCGAATCCCTGCGCTACGCCAGGATAGTCCTCGCCACCGACGCCGACTACGACGGCTTCCACATACGCAACCTTCTCCTCACGTTCTTCCTCACCTATTTCGAGGAACTGGTCACCCAGGGCAGGGTTTACATTCTCGAGACCCCTCTGTTCAGGGTGAGGAATAAAAAGGAAACGAGGTACTGCTACAGCGCCAAGGAGAGGGATGATGCTTTACGGGTCCTGGGCGCGAGCGCCGAGGTTACCCGATTCAAGGGATTGGGAGAGATAAGCCCCCAGGAGTTCGGCCGCTTCATCGGCCCCGACATGAGGATAGTCAAGGTCGATATCCAGACCCTCCAGGCCGTGCCCGAGCTCCTGGAGTTCTACATGGGCAAGAATACGCCCGAGCGCAGGGACTACATCATGCGCAATCTCGTCGCCGACCTCTAGGAAGGACCATGGCCTACGTCAAGAAGCTCTTCAACGACAATTTCCTCTACTACGCGTCCTACGTCATCAAGGACAGGGCCATACCCGACCTGGAGGATGGCCTCAAGCCGGTGCAGAGGCGCATACTCCATTCTCTCTTCGAGATGGACGACGGCAAGTTCCACAAGGTGGCCAATGTCATAGGCCACTGCATGAAATACCACCCGCACGGGGACCAGTCGATAGGTTCGGCCCTGGTGGTCCTTGCCAACAAAGAGCTCTTCATCGACAAGCAGGGGAACTTCGGCAACATCTTAACGGGCGACGACGCCTCCGCAGCGCGTTACATAGAATGCAAGGCCTCGGCCTTCGCCAAGGACGTCTTCTACAATCCCAAGATCACCGCCTACGCCGATTCTTACGACGGGCGAAACAAGGAGCCGGTGCTCTTCCCCGCCAAGCTCCCCGTCGTCCTCCTGACCGGGGCCGAGGGAATAGCCGTGGGAATGAGCACCAAGATCCTCCCGCACAATCCCCTCGAGGTGATCGAGGCCGAAATCGCTTGCCTCAGGGGAAAGGAGTTCCTAGTCCAGCCCGATTTCCCCACCGGAGGATCGATCGACCTCACGGAGTACCGGGACGGCAACGGCAAGGTGAGAGTCAGGGCCAAGCTGGACACCTCCGATCCCAAGAAGATCGTCATTCGCGAAATCCCCTTTTCCTCGACCACGGAGAGCCTGATCGCCAGCCTGGAAGCCGCGGCCCGCTCGGGCCAGCTCAAGATCGCCTCGATTTCCGATTTCACCACCGACAAGGTCGAAATAGAGATCAAGCTCCAGCGCGGCGTGTACACGGATGAAGTAGTAGACGCTCTCTACGCCTTCACCGAGTGCGAGCAGAGCATCTCCTGCAACTGCCTCGTCATCAAGGACGAAAAGCCCGTCGTGATGACGGTGTCCGAAATCATCAAGCACCATGCTTCCGTCCTCCTGGGCATCCTCGAGCGCGAGCTCGAGATAGAGCGGGGCGAGCTCCTGGACGAGATCCACGCCCGTACCCTGGAGCGGATCTTCATCGAGGAGAGAGTCTACAAGGGCATAGAAAGCAAGCGCAGCCAGGAGGCCGTCTACACGGCCGTGTTCGACGGGCTCGGGCCCTTCGCCGCGGAGATCGGCAGGGCCGTGACCAAGGAAGACGTAGAACGCCTTCTCAAGATCCCTATTCGCAGGATATCCCTCTGGGACATCGAGAAGGCCAAAGAGGAACTCAAGCGCCTCAATGCCGCCCTGGAAGAAGTGGGCAAGAAGCTCGCCAACCTCACGGCCTACGCCATAGAAGTGCTCACATCCTTCCGCAAGCGCTTGGAATCCGCCTGGGCGCGCAAGACCAAGGTGGAAAGCTTTTCGAAGATTGCCGTGAAGGAAGCCGCCAGGAGAGACCTCGCCTTGAGATACGACGAGCAGTCCGGGTACATCGGGACTTCCGTATCGTCAGGCGAAAAGATCCTCGAGGTCTCGGCCTTCGACCGCATCCTCCTAGTGCGGAGAAATGGCATGTACTCTGTCGTCCCCGTGCCTGAGAAACTCTTCGTGGACAAGGGTCTTCTCTGGGTGACGCCGGCAGTCAAGGAGGAAGTATCCTCGACCCTCCTGACGGTGGTGTACAAGGCCGCGGACACGGGCTTTCCCCACATCAAGCGATGCAGGATAGAAGCCTGGATCCTGGAGAAGGACTATTCGCTCATACCCGAGGGAGCCCAGCTCCTCCTCTTCTCTACCGAGCGAGAGTTCGAATTCACCCTCCACTACGCCCCCAAGCCCCGGACCAAGAAAACGGAAGAAGTTTTCAAAACCAAACCCTATGGAGAAAAGGGCCTCAAGGCCTCGGGCGTGCGGCTCGCCAACCGCGAAGTCCTCTCTGCATCATCGCCCGCCAAGCGCACAGCCCCCGTTGGTCCATCCGCGCCCGAACTCGAGCCTGCGCCGGCCCGGGCCAGGCCCCAGCCAGCCGAGACCAAGCCGTCTATAAAACCGTCAGCCAAGCCTGTGGAGAAGCCAGAGAAGAAACCGGCCGCCGGATCCGCGGAGCAGACTTTCCTCCTGCCGAGCTCAACGCCACCTGCGCCCGAGCCCAAGGGCGAAGAAATCCAGCCCGAGCTCTTTCCCGAGGAAAAGGGCAAGGGACTTCTCGCCCTGGCCAGGAAAAAGGCTGGCTCGGGCGAGGAGGGTGGCAAGCGGTGATGGCCGCCCTCGTGGCTTCGGCCGCAGTGGCCATCCTCCTCCTAGCCCTCCTTCTCCCCGGCGTCTATTGCTACGCCAAGCTCTTCAAGCGTCCCTACAGATCCTTGAACTACGCCCTCGAGCGTTGCCTCGCCAGGGGGGATTTCTCCTCATCGCTTCTGGATCTGGGATGGAAGGATTTCTGCCTGCCTTCGGGGCGGGGCTTCTATCTCCGGGGAAGCCTCCTGGCCGCGGCCGATCCCGAAGCGCCCATCGTCCTCCTCCTCCATGGAATCGGATGGAATCGCTTCGAAGCCCTCAAGTACGCCCCGGCCTTCATTCGCCAAGGCTGGAGCGTCGTAGCGCTGGATCTCGCGGGGCACGGGGCGAGCGAGGCTCCCCGGCGAGCCTTTCCCAGCTTCGGCGTTCATGAAAAGCATGATATCGCGGCAGTCGTCGCCTGGCTCGGCTCGGCCCTGCCCCAGGCATCCGCCCTGGGAATAGTGGGCGAATCCCTCGGAGCGGCCACCGCCCTGCAGTATGCCGCAATCGCGCAAAGGGGGTCGGGCGAGGGCGCAGTAGCAAAGCCGCCCCTTGCCTTCATCGTGGCCGACTGCTCCTTCTCCTCGCTGAACGCCCAGTGCGAACACAGGTTCGCGGCCGCCGGCCTGCCGAAAATCCTCTTCCGGCCCGCCCTCGCCCTCGCTTCGGCCCTGTGTTCCGCATTCCGGGGATTTTCCCTCGACCAGGCCGATCCGCTCCAAGGCGTGGCCTCTCTACGGGTGCCCGTCCTCTTCATCCATGGCGAGGCCGACGATTTCGTTCCGCCTCGGATGTCGGTCGAGATGCACGAAGCCCTCATCGGGTCGGGAGGGCGATCCGAGCTCTACCTCGTTCCGGGAGCTGCCCACGCCAAGAGCTACTCGACCGATCCAGTCGCATGGGAAAAGAGGGCCATCGCCTTCGCCTCCGCGGCTATCGCCTCGATGGAAGACGGGCTCTCCACGCATTCTGCTCCTTCCGCCTAGCCCGAGGGCCTCTCCTGGCAGACGCTTTCCCCTTGACAAGGGCAGGTCCCTGGCGCTAGATTTCATTCGCTTTCGAGGATGTGCGGCGCAAAGGCCGCGCGAATGGGAGCATTCCCCTGTAGCTCAGCTGGCAGAGCAAGTGGCTGTTAACCACTGGGTCCGGTGTTCGAACCACCGCGGGGGAGCGGATCATAAAGGACGAGAGCGCCTTTCGGCGCGCTCGTCCTTTTTTGTTTTACCGCAGGGCCTGTATGAGAAGCCTTTACCGCCCCGTGGCCAGTTCGAGCATCTTGCTCCTGCTTTCCAACACTGTACGTTCGGCGCAGGCCGCCATGTCGAGCACGCAGGGCGCCACGAGCCGGTACTCGACCATGGTGCCGCGTTTTTCGTCCTCGATGAGGCCGACGCTCCTCAGCTGGCTCAGGTGCTTGGAGGCTACCGACTTGTCTATCCCCATTTCGGCCGCCAGCTCGCAGACGCACCAAGGCCGTTCGCGGAGTTTTTCCAGCATGCGTATCCTCATGGGGTGGGAGAGGGCCTTGAACATCTCCGCCCTGAGCCTGTATCGCCCAAGTGAATTCGCGTCCATGCCCAAAGGTTTCAATATTTGGAAACAAAAGTCAATCTCGGCTCTTGACAGAATCTTGCAAAGTTTCAATAATTTGCAACAAGCCGCGATCGACACATAGTACGGCATCGTGGAAGGCGTATTGGAGGGGAGCATGAAGATACAGATACTCGGAGCGGGGTGCGCCAAATGCAAACTCCTCGAGCAGCACGCCCGCGAAGCGGTGGCCGAGCTGGGGATCCATGCCGAAATCGAAAAGGTGACGGACACGGACGCAATCCTGGACATGGGAGTCATGATGACACCAGCCTTGGCTATAGATGGTGATGTCAAAAGCGTAGGCAAGGTGCTCACCAAGGATCAGATAAAGCCATATCTCGAAGGAGGGAAGTACCATGCCCTGTAATTGCTGTTCAAATTCGGAGACGAGGCTCTTGTACGCCTGTTCGGGCATGGCGAACACCGGTCTTCTGGCCGACCAGGTCTGGCGCGCCCTCGTGCGCGAAG
>DATCUA010000401.1:0-5016 GCA_036567645.1 Rectinemataceae bacterium
CTTCGATGCTCCAGAACGCGGCCGCCGCTGCCGCGGAGGCTTCGCGTTCTCTGGACCCGGATGAGGAATACCTCGTGGGGAGGGCCGTTGCCGCGACGGTCTTCAGCTCCTATCCCCCCTACGACTCCCCGCGCCTCAACGAGTACATCAACTTCCTTGGGCAGGGCCTGGCCCTCTACTCCGCCAAGCCGGAGATCTATGCCGGATACAGGTTCTTCGTCCTCGACAGCTTCGAGGTGAACGCCTTCGCAACTCCAGGCGGCCACATCCTCATAACCCGAGGCGCCTTGGCTTTGGTGGGGAGCGAGGACGAACTCGCCGCCCTCCTCGCCCACGAAATAGCCCACGTTGCATTGGGCCACGGGCTGGATTCTGTACGGGGCATGCGATTCGCCGAGATCGCTTCCCATTACGCCATCAGTTCGGGTTTGTCGGCCGAGGGGGCCTCCAGGGAATTCACCGAGAACTTCGGCCCTGCTATTGCCGAATTGGCCAAGATCCTCTTCATCGGGGGCTACTCCCAGACCTTCGAGATCCAAGCCGACGCTGAAGCGGGCAGGATACTCGCCGAAGCGGGTTACGATGCCCAAGCCCTGAAATCCCTCATATCGAAACTGCGGGAGCCTGAGGGAGGAAAGGCGGGGCAGGGGATAGCCTTTACGCATCCGGCTCCGCTGACGCGGCTCCAGGCCCTCGCGGATTCGGGGATCGCAGAAGCGGCCGCAGCCGGAAACGCGGCCGTCGCCGCGGCCCCATCGGGGTTCAGGGTCCTTCCCCTCCTTCCCGGCTCGGCGCTCGCCCGTCCCCCTGCCGAAATCAAAGAGGCTCGAGCTGCCAGGTTCCTAGCCATGAAGGAGCTGTTTTGAAGCCCGAACGATTCAACCCAGGCACGTGGTCGAGGCTCGGCGCGTCCTTGGTTTCCGGAATCCTCATCGCCCTGATCGCAGCTTCCAGCGGCATAGGCTTTCGGCTGGACGCCGCCGCCCACGACGCGTTCGCCCGAGCCGAAGCCCGGAAACCCCGGGTGGCGCGGCCCGGCGAAGGCTCAGTAGCCCTCGTCTACATAGACCAGCAAAGTCTCGATTGGGTGGAGGACAACCTGGGCTATCCCTGGCCGTGGCCTCGCGAACTCTACGGGATCATGGCTCGATTCTTCTCCCACGCCAAATCACAGGGTTACGACATCCTCTTCACGGAAGCGTCGAGCTACGGGGCCGATGATGACGCCCGCTGCGCCAGCGCCATGGATGAAGCGGGCAATGTCATCCTCGCACTCCCTGCGGGAGCCTATCCCGACTCGGGATTCTCCCCCCTGCCCGTCAGGAATGCGGGATGGGGTTCAGTGCGGGGCCTGGCAGATCAGGACGGGGTGTTGAGGCGCTACCTTCCCCTCCAGCGGGGCAGGCGAGAAGGGGAAGCGGGATTGCCCTCCTTCGGTCTGGCGGCCCTGGGGCGGAGCGGGAATGAGGGTCATGAGGGGAGCGCCGCCGCAACCTTCAGCCCCGACGCTCCGGTCTATCTGCGCTTCCGAGGAGCATCTCCATCGCTTCCAGCCTGGAATGCGGCCGAAATCCTCGCCTCGGCCATTCATCCGGGATCCTCGGGGCTGAAACCGGAGGATTTTTATGGATCCTACGTCTTCGTGGGCTTGTCCGCTCCCGGCCTCCTCGACAGGCAGGCTGTGCCTACCGACAAGGCCATGCCAGGCGCCGAAATCCACGCAACCTTCGTCGACAATGTCCTGCGCTCATCCCTCATCAGGCCGATAGGGCCTTTTGCGGCTTGGGGCATCGGAGTCCTCTTCGTCATAGCGGGAGCCTTGATCCCCGCGCTGAGCACCAAGGCCATTCCGCTCTCCATCGCGGCATTCGCCCTCGCCGTTGCCCCATTCGGTCTTGCCTGGGGACTCAGGGCCCTGGGATTCTGGGCAAGCGTGGGCGCCGGTTCCACAGGAGGCCTTTTCGCCTTCCTCGCCGGGCTTGCGCTTTCCTACGCGGCCGAGGGCAAGGAGCGGGCATTCTTGCGCAGGAGCTTCGCCCATTACCTCTCTCCTCGGGTGATCGAGGAGCTCATCGCCCAGCCCAGCCGCCTCGCCCTGGGAGGGGAAGAGAAGGAGATCAGCATCTTCTTCTCCGATATTGCCGGCTTCACGTCCATCTCCGAGTCAATGGACCCTGAGCAGCTCGGGAGGTTCATGAACCTCTATCTCACTATCGCCACAAACTGCATCCTTGCCGAGGGCGGGACGGTCGACAAGTATATCGGAGACGCCGTCGTAGCTTTCTGGAACGCTCCTCTGGATCAGGAGGACCATGCCATGCGAGCTATCCGTGCCGCCCTGTCCTTCCTGCGCGAGCTCGAGAGAAAGGCTGACGAGTTCGGCGCCTTCGGATGCGGCCCGCCCAGGACTCGCATAGGTATCCATACGGGCAGGGCGGCAGTGGGCAATTTCGGCTCTTCGGTACGATTCGCCTATACGGCCCTCGGCGACGCTGTCAACACCGCGAGCAGGCTGGAGGAAGCCAACAAGGAGATTGGAGGGAACCTGCTCGTATCCTCGAGCGTCGCGGTCGCTTGCAGGCCCTATCTCGGATGGCCAGCGGATTTTTCTCTCCGCAAGCTTGGCTTCGTCCTCGTGGACGGGAAATCCAATCCGATAGAGGTATGGGAGCCGATATCGGCCGCCCATGAAGGCGCTACGAGCCCGCCATCCCCCATCCTGCCCTGGGAAGGGATCAGAGACTGCAGGATCAAGAGCCGCGCCGGGCCTGGTCCGGCTCCGTCATCATAAGGATGTTCAGCCAAGCGCGAGGATCAGAGCCAAGATCGAAACGAAGACCGATACGAGGATTGAATCGCGAAGCTTCCAGGAAGGCGGCCTGAGAGTCCGGGCGGGCGAGTAGGCTCGGATCTCCATAGCCTGGGCAGTGCGCAGAGCCTTGCGCACTGAGGCGTAAAGGGCGGTCTCCAGGACAGCGAGCCTGCCGGAAAAAGGTTTTGAAAAGCCCGTCGAGAAGGGCCGCACGTCGTTTCGCGCGAATCGGCGCGATAGTCCCCGGACCTCCGCTGCCTCGCTCACCCGTATGTAGGTGTCGAAGCTCCTGGGCAAAAAGAGGAGGCCGAGGCTGAAGAACAAGCCCGGATCCGATAGAAAGGAAGGAGAATTTGCTTTCCCCGGCTCGATCCTGGGCTTCAGCCAGGCTGCGGCTCGGACGGCTCCGCGTGTCGCTACGCTGAGGCTTTCGCCTAGTTCGGCCAGCCGCGTGCTGGCATAGAAGGCCTTGGCGAACAAGAACGCTGAGACGAGCCGCGCCGAGTGGGGAAGCGAAAGGGCGAGTGATTCGGCTGCGAAAAGCCGGCCGTCTTTCGGAAGGGCGCCCGCGGCTCCTATGGAAAAAAGGCAGAGGATGAGGACAGGACCTAGACCCGAAACTGCAGAACTCGCCCGAGCGCCCTTCCGGTACTGGAGGGCGGCTCCAGCCACGAGGAAGAGTATCAGGGCCATGGGCGATGCTTTCATGATGGCGAGCACCGCCAGAAGGAGGCAGATGAGCTTTGCCGGAGCCGAAAAGGAAGCGAGGGCTCCGCCGGGTTGCCCGAGCTGGAAGGGATTGGTCATCGTTCGGGCTCCATGCGCCATGGCCAGTCCGAGATGTAGGGGCATGCCAGGCCGTGCTCGGCGAAGAGGCTCGCCGGAGCATCCATGGCTCCGGCGTCGAAGATCTTCCTTCCCGCTTCGAGGACGATGAGCCTGGTAGCCATGCCGAGGACCTTCTCGAGTTCGTGGGTAGCTACGAGGAGAGTCGTGCCCTCGTCTCTGAGCGATCTGAGGAGCCTCGCAAGGGCGCGGGCGGATGGGAAATCGAGATTGGCGAAAGGCTCGTCGAGGATGAGGCAGGAGCAGCCCATAGCCAGAGCGCCTCCAATGGCGAGGCGACGCTTTTCCCCGCCCGAGAGTGTCTCGGGTCGCCTGTCCGCCATGCCCGCGAGGCCCGTCGCCGAAAGGCAGGCTTCGACTCGTCGCGCGACCTCGCGCTTGTCGAGGCCGAGATTGGCCGGGCCGAACGCGAGGTCCTCGGCAACGGTCTGCCCTATCAGCTGGGCTTCCGTATCCTGGAACACATAGCCAACTGTCTTCCTGAGCTCTCCAATCCTCGAGGCGAGGGGAAAGCCGCGGAAATACGCTTCCCCTTCCCGTGTTCGCTCAAGTCCCACGAGATGTCTGCCGAGGAGGGTCTTGCCCGAGCCGCTCGGCCCGGCGAGCACGGCGAAATCCCCTTCCATGAGTGAGAAGTCCAAATTTCTGAGGCCGTAGGCTCCATCGGAAAACCTATGGGACAGGCCCCTGGTTCCGAGGAGTTCAGTCATCGGGACTTCGAGTCTCCAAGGATGCGATGCCCGATCGCAGGCGAGGGCCCGTCCATGCTGCAAGGACGATTTTCAAAAGATCCCCGGGAAGAAAGGGCAGGAAACCCGTGGCAATGGTCCGGTTCCAGTCCAGCTGGAGAAGGCTTTTCAGCCTGAGCATGCCGAGCGAATAGACGATGGCCATGCCCGCGAAACCCGCGAGCAGCTGGGAGAGGAAGCCGCCTTTGCCCCGGCGAGATATGAAGCCTATCGCGAGGGCGGCGGGGATGTACCCGAGAAGGTAGCCTCCTGTGGGGCCTAGGAAGCGGCTGGGCCCTCCCGTGCCGCCCGATAGAACGGGCAAACCCACGAAGCCGAAAACCAGGTAGATGCCCACGGAGAGCAATCCCCACCAGGGCCCGAGGGTCGAGCTGGCGAGGATGATGAAGAAGTTCTGGAGGACGATGGGCACGGGAGTGCCGGGCAGGGGAATGGCTATATAGGCGCCAAGGGATATGAAGGCTGCGAAAAGGCAGGCGAGCACGGCATTCGTCAGATCCCCGGGGCGTGATTCCATGATTGGCGAAGCTATCACCCATTCCTCGGGGGAGTCAACAGAGCCGGGGCTTCCGGTGCGGCGTTGTCGCTTTCCCCTTCTCGTGCTAGGCT
>DATCUA010000402.1:0-7082 GCA_036567645.1 Rectinemataceae bacterium
CAACCAGCCTCCGCTCACGAGCAAGGTGGCGCTCGACTCCCGATAGGATGCCTCGTCCAGGAGAGTGCCGAACCAGCCGTCCGGGCGCTGGACGCGGAGGAGTGCTTCCGAGCTTTCCCTGAAGATCTTCAGGACGGCTGGGAATTCCTGATGATCTTCTGGCAGGGCATCCATGATGAGGGAGAGGGCCCGGATAACCCAGCCATTGCCCCGCGCCCAGAAGATCGGACGGGCCGGGAAGGGTCCCCGGGGAATGAAGATGCGGCCAGTCGCGCTCTGTGCGCCTGCCCACCAGGCGTGGCGCCAAAGCTTGGATTCCGGGTCCTGGAGAAGAGAAGCGAATTGGGCGGGGAGCCTGGCCGCGAGGTCGCGAAGGTTCGAGTCGCGCGGGTCAGCGCCGTGAGGGTCCGCGCCTGCCGTTCCGTAGCCATAGAGGGCGGGAAACAAGCCGAGCATCATCAGGGAGTCCACCCAGATGGATTTCGGGTAGAGCCTTCCTTCGGGAGAATGGCCGAGGTGATTGGGGATGTCGCCATGGAGGCGGGGCTCGGTTTGCATATACGCGATCACTCGGTCGAGCAAGGGATCGTAGGCGTGGCCTCCCCGTCTGCTTTGGACGGCCCAGAGCGCGAGGGCGGGGGCTGCCGTGTCGGACTGATCGACCCGGTGGGCCTGGCGCGCCCAGGCGTCGCAGGCCGCGGCGGCGAAGGCGAAACAGGGGCTCTCCATGGGGTTCTCCGGAGAGAGGGCCGCTCCCAGTTCGGCCAGAGAATAGACGAGAAGAGCCTCGCCCCACATCCAGCGCAGAGGCAGAGTGGCGGCCGCGACCAGGCTTTCGGCCAGTCCGAGCACGGAAGCGAGCCTCCGGTTTTCGGCAAACGAATCCCGGATCGAGCGCGCCTTGGCACTGGGCGCCCCGCGCATCAGGTATAATCCCTATCGCCCGACTCGAAGCCGAGGCGCAGACTGTGTCCTTCGGCCGAAAGTTCTACCGCGGCCGGCTTGCGCTCGATCCTGCCCCAGGGCGAGTCGAAGCGGGGATATTCCGTATCGACAGGTTTTCCATCGACGAGGAAGGGACCTTTCCAGGTGAGATCGAGGATGCGCTTCCCCCGATACACCAGCCTGCGGCCGGAGAACTCGGCATTGCGCTCCAAGGACGAGGCGCAAAAGCCCTCGAAGCCTCCCGAATCCGCCCAGTCCCCGGCCGAGGATATTTCGCAGATCCAGTATGTCAGCGCCCCGTCCTGGATGAACTCGCCGGGCTCGCCCGGGCGCAGGGGGTTTTTCCCCAAGAGGAGGACATAGCTTGCGCCCGTGCGGGCGAACAGCCGCCTGCCCTCGAGCCTGATCACGTCGAAGCGTCCGGGGGAAACCCAGGCGTGGGTGAACATGAGCCTCGGCCTCTCCATGAAGCCCCGCCTCCGCCTCAGATCGTAGATCGACATATGGACAGCGCCATCCTGGACCGAATCCGGCAGGATTCCGTTGCCCGTCCAGTAACCGGGCGTGGCGTTGCGCTCGGCATCCAGGAAGGGGGCTTTGGCGGGATGGGTGACGAAGATGCTGGCTCCCGAAGCGAAGGTAGCCTGCCAGATGTGCTGCTGGTCGGAAAACTCCCCCGCGTGGTGGCGCTGGGCCGTGGAGAGCATCCAGCCGGGCCCGCGGAGGGTATAGGTGTTGCCCCGCTGTATGGCCAAGCCCTGGGTGACCGGATTGAGAAGGCGGACGGCCGCGGGAAGAAGGCCCAGAGCCGATGCGAAGGGCTTGTCCAAGGCCCGAAGCTCCCTGAGGAATCCGTTGTTCTTCAGATTCCAGGCCCCCCACATCTTCATGGACAAGTCGACGGACTGGGGGTTGGTGAAGGCTTCCATCCCCCAGAGAAACATGCCCCTTCCTTCCATGTCCCCGGCGTCGGGAAACTCGCGGGCGATTTCGGATAGATCGAGTCCCATAGACGAGAGGACGGGAGCGGAATCCGCCACGGTGCCGACAGATCGACCGATCTCGCGGATGATAGGAGGAACAGCATACGTCCGGGACAGGAGGAAGTTCATGCCGATCCGCGTACAATCGGGCGAGCCGCGGAATGAGGAACCGCCAGGCGCTGTGTCAGCGGGCGCGGCGCCGCCTTCGCCCACGACCCCGGCCTCGGGATCGAATATCGCCTTCGCTATGTCGAGGACATCGGCGCGGGACGGATCTTTCTTCTGCTCCTCGTAGCAGCGCCCGCTCGCCGCCGCGAAGAATCCGTCAAGCGAATGGGCCGCGATATCGACGAGGAGGAGGTCGAGTACGATCTCGGCTTTGCGCCGCAGGTCGGCATCGGGGGAAAAGTCGACGAGAAGGGCGAGTCCTGCCGCGTCCTCTTCGTAATAGGTATTGGAATGCCACTCGGAAAAGCCGAAGTCCCAGCGCCAGGATAGCCAGCGCAGGAGCCGTGCCCGGCCCCTCTTCCGATGCGCCGCGCCAGTCATTCCCGCGTTTGCGAAGATCTCTCCAGGATAGAGGGCGCCTGCCAGGTATTCCGAGGAGGCGAAGAGGAGCTGGTGGTTTTCGGACCAGAAGCACATGGAATCCTCGCCCGGCTCGTCCATGGCGTATCTGAAGGTGAGGACGCTCCGTTTCATCGCTTCCAGGGTCGGCGCGGAAATGAGCTCAGAATAGGCGTAGAGGGTCCTCAGAACGGTGACGAGCCTGAAGTCGGCGCAGTCCAGGCGCCTGTCTATCCACTCGAGGAGCTCGAGGATCTGGCTCTCGTCTATCCTTCTCCCCTCGTGCAAGTCCCGGATGCCGGGGAAGGAGGCTCCACCCAGCTTGCGCGGGATGGCGCCTGGCTCTGTGGAGCCTCGCCTCATCTGTTCCAGCATTTTTCCCAGGGCTGGCCGGAGAGGAGTTCGCAGGTGGCCCTGGTTTCCGCGGCCACGGCCTCCTTGGCGCCGCCGGCCCTCAGCCGCGCCAGCTCGGCCTTCAGGAGGGCGTGTGTCTTGGGCGTTATGCGATACCTTGTAGCGGAGGCTATGCCGAAGACTATCAGGGCCACGGGCACTCCAATGAAGAACGCGAAGAACTTGGCGAGGGTTTCGGGAGGCTGGGCCTCGCCCGGCTTGAAGCCTATGCCTTGGAGCATGAAGCCTATGGCCGGCAGGGCGAGGAGGCCCTGGACTATCTTGCGCAAGAGAGTCATGGCCCCGGCGTAGACTCCCGAGCGCTGTTCTCCCGTTATGAGCTCGTCCACATCTATGACGAAGGGGAGGATGGCGTAGGGCATGAGGACGCCCGCGGAAGTGCCCGAGCCTATGAGGGCGCAGACCGCCGCCACCGCGACGACCGAGGACTGCGCCCCGAGGCCCCGGGTAAGGATCATTCCCAAGGCCCAGATGGCGAGCCCGAGGATGTAGGCCAGGCCCTGGCCCCGCTTGTTCGCTATGGCCGTGTACAGGGGCATCATCGCCAGCTGGACGACCATCAGGGTGCCCATGGCTATGGAATAGAGCCCGGGCCTGCCCAGGTAGTAACTGAGGTAGTAGGTGAACAGGGCCATGAGGACGTCCATGGCCGTGTAGGCGAAGACGTACATGGAGAACTGGATCCTGAAGGCGCGGTTGCGGAATATCGTGCCGAAGGCCCTGAAAAGGTTTTCCTCGGCTTCGGGGACGCGCCTGGACTCGTCCTCCCAGGTGCTCTTGTACACGAAAATCCACGGGAGGGCGAAAATGATCCCGAAAACCACGCCCATGACGAGATGGCCCTTCCCCGGGTCCGAGGGGAAGGCGTCGATGATCATCTTGGGGACGATGGCCGCTATGAGGGAGGATAGTCCGGAGAACACGAGCCTCGATGTGGAAAGGCGGTTGCGCACCCTGAAGTCCGAGCTCATCTCGGCGGGGAGGGCGGAATAGGGCGTCATCACCATGGTGAGGGCGGCGTCGAGGAGGACATAGGCGAGAAGGTAGTAGATGAAGAGGACGGCCTGGCTTCCCGAGCGTATCGGGATCCAGAGCATGGCGAAGCTCACAGCGACAGGGACGATTCCGTACAGGAAGTAAACCCTGCGCCTGCCCCGCTTGGATTTCGTCCTGTCCGACAGGTAGCCCATCAGGGGATCGGTTATGCCGTCCCAGATCTTGCCCACGCCGAACATGATCCCCGCCAGGGCGGGCTTCATGCCCACCACCTCGGTGAGGAAGAACATGAAGAGCATACCCACGATGAGGAAGGCTCCACCTCCGTAGATATCGCCGATTCCGTAGCCAATGACGTTGCGGGTGAGGACGGGGCGTTCAGGCTTCGATTCCTTCATGTCCATTGAGCTCTCCTTGCCATCATCCTCTTCATCCTATCGCGCGCCGGCCCGGCACGATAGGCGGCTTGGCGAAAACGAGGGCGTCGCGCTGGAGCCCCTCCGGGGGCGAGGAGCCATCGAAAGGCGCCAGCATGAGGGAGGCGCGGAGCCGCTTTCCCGCCCAGGACGGGGCGTAGGGGTCGTAATTGTCGCCCACGGCTACGGCGGCCAGTCGTCCCAGCCCGGTGAAGGCGGGAGGATTGCGCCACTGCCTGCCGTAGTAGCTGCCGAAGGGATTGAGCCTGACCGACTGCCTGTGCCCCGAAAACCCGACGCGCATGGGGCAGAAGGCGAAGAGGCTCATGGCCGACTCCGCTTGGGCCACCAGAAGGCCCCGCTCGGGGCCCGAGACGGCCACCCAGCCGTCGGCGCAGTGGTTGTCCAGGGAATCCAGATCCCTGTTCGGCCCGAAGCGGTGATACTCCAGGGTGTACGACCGGACCGAACCGTCGAAGGCCCTCCTCCATACGCGGGCTGGAGCCTCCGCGGAGGCGCCCAGATCGGGTACAAGCTCGAAGGGAGCCACCTCCTTCCATCGCGCGTCCCATGACCGCTCCAGGCGCTCGGCCTTGCGCCTGTCATACCCCCGGGGTTCGGTTTCCGGGTAGTCGACGAGGATGTCGGCTCGTATCGAGGAGAGCCCCGCAGCTATGGTGTAGACGTGGGCCCACAGCACGGCCGCGCCGCCGTCCAGCTCGATCCGCCCCTCGATCCTCAGCTCGGCGAGGCGGGAAGGGACAAGCCCGCGGGTGGCGATACGGCGCTCAGGCGGGTTGCCGAGGCGCTGGAGGAGGCAGTGCGCCGATCCCTCCAATATGCAGCCGCCATATCTGACCCATGGCGTGGACAGCGGAGCTTCAAAGACCGCGCGCCCCCGATCCAGGAGGATGAGCCCTGCGCCTTCGGCTGCCTTCAGCTCGAAGCGATCTGTCCGGATCCAATCCGGGCCAAGCTCCAGGCTACGGTCGCCGCCCGAGGCCGGCCAGGAGAGGACCCGTTCGCGGCTACGCGCCGGATTCACTGCCATGAGGCGGACAGTCTCGCCTCCCAGCTCCAGGCGGGAAAAAGCGCCCGGCTCTCCCTCGACTCCTTCGGGGAGGGCGACGAGGGCGCCCGAACCCCGCTCCATGGCGTCGATGCCGGAGTCGAAAAAGAAAACCGTTGGATCGGGCTCGGCGAGACGAAGGAGTTTTTCCGCCGCGCCGAGGGCCTCCTGGCTGTGGCGAAGGGCGTCCCGGAGCCTACCCGCATGCATCACCGGGGAGGCCATGCCGAAATGGGTGGTCGAGAGAGCCTCGAGCATGGCTTTCTCGGCGTCGGCGAGGGCGGCTTCCCAGGCATGGGGATCGGGCGCTCCCATGTCGAGGGTATAGCCCGCGTCTATCTCGCCCGAGCGCTCGGCGATCATGAGCTCGGCGAGGATGCGGGCGGCGAGAAGCCGCTTGCGGCGCGCTTCGGCCAGTATTGTCCAGAGCTCGGCGTTCTCGGCCTTTTCCGCCCAGGACGAGTAGCCGTCGAAGGAGCCGTCGGCCAGGTCCTGGCCAAGCGAAATCTCCCCCCGGTCTGGATGGGTTTCCAGGTATTCGCCTGGCAGGGCGAACCTGAGCCAGGGAATGCCCGCAAGGCTTTTCGCCAGACTCTCCAGCCCGCAGAAGCTGGGGAAGAACGAGCGCAGAGAGCCGGGCAGGTAGCCCGACCAAAAGCTGTCGTCCGCGTCCATGTCGACGACGAGGATGAGGTCGGCCGGCTCCTCCATGGATAGCTGGGCCCGCCGCATGGATCCGAGGAGGGAGCGCAAGGAGGCGAAATGCTCCACGAGATCGGCGTGGTTCACGGCGGGGAGCACGCGGATAGTCTCGACCGACACTTCGTCGCGCATGGAGAGGGGGTTGTAGCGCTCTATCGGCGGAAGGAGGGGCACGAAAGAAGAAAAGCCATTGAAGGGCGCTGCGCTGTAGTAGAGGGAAACCGCCTCCACCCCGGCTCGCCTGTACGCGGGAATCTGCCATGCCGAGAACATGTTCTCCTGGGGGCGGGCAATCCGGGCCCAGGAGCCGAACACCTGCTCCACTCCCGATCCTCGGGAATTCGAAACGGCCCAGCCGAGGGCCAGATCGAGCTCGTCCGGGCTATGGGCTGTCAGAAGGCCGTTGTTCCAGGACATGAGCTCGATCTCGTCCTTGCCCGAAGCCACCCGCTCCTTTATCCGTTCGATTATGTCGGGAGCGTGCCGGGGAAGGTAGAGCTCGAGCGAATAGCAGTTTTCGATATCCCAGGCGCAACGAAGCGCAATTCCCCCTGCTTCGAGGGCATCGAGGGCGTCGAGTATGCCGCGGATCACGCGGATATCCTTGCCTATGCCATGTTCGTCCAGGGAATCGCCCCGGTAGGAATGGTAGAGGTTGACGTGGAAACGGAAGGAGAGATGGACTGCCGGGGCGCCGGATGGGTTTGGGCTTGCCTGGCTTCCAGCGCCGCTTCGATTCCCCTCCTCGGCTACATGATCATCCGTCCTTCGGGAACGCATCGAACCTCCGGATTCAGCGAGTGGAGCCGAATGGAAGTATCGGGTTCTCCTGTCGGCATGTCAATTTCAAAGCGCTGATTCTCTTTGTACAAGTTTTCACTCGTACCTATTGCTGGTTGACCGCATTCCTTGATGGGTTAGAATAATGTATGCGTATGTGTCAGCGTCAGCGCTGTTGCCGGTTGACCGCATTCCTTGATGGGTTAGAAT
>DATCUA010000403.1:0-2000 GCA_036567645.1 Rectinemataceae bacterium
CAACCAGCCAGGAGCATCGGGCTCGGTAGGCACCAAGTCCGTCCTGGACGCTCCCCGCGACGGCTACACCTGGGCATCCGGCGCCGCGGCCGACCTCGCCACCTACCCCGTCCTCGGCTTCCTGGACACCAGCATCAAGAACGACTGGCACATCTTCCTCTCCGTAGCCAACGTGTCCGTCGTATCGGTCAACGCCTCCAAGACCCCCTACACCACCTTCGACCAGCTCGTCGCCGCCTTCAAGGCCAATCCCGGCAAGATCCCCGTCGCCACGGCGGGCCTCTCCTCGGCCGGCCATATCGGCATCGAGCTCGTGAAGAAGTTCACCGGGATCGACTACAAGCACGTCACCTACGACGGCGGCAACCCCGCCGTCATCGCCACCGTATCGGGCGAAACCCAGGTGACCACCCAGCTCGCCGTCGAGCAGGCCGACATGATCCGCGGCAAGAAGCTCAGGCCCCTCGCCGTCCTCTCGGACAAGCCCCTCACCCTCGAGGGCTACGGAACCATCGCCCCCATAACCAAGTGGATCAAGGATTTCCAGGCCGGCCCCAACTACTTCGGCATCTTCATCCCCAAGGGCGTTCCCCAGGAAGTGATCGACACCGTCTCCAAGGCCTGGGAGAGCGTTATCATGAAATCCAAGAAGATCCAGGAATACGCCGTGGCTCGCGGAGCCGTCTTCGCCCCCTCCTTCGGCGAGCAGGCCCAGGCCAACGCCTTCGCGTACTACCAGCCGGTAGCCTGGCTCTATTTCGACGCCGGCAAGGCCAAGGTATCCCCCGACAAGGTCGGCATACCCAAGCCCTGACGCTCGCCTCTAGCGACATTCCGAACGCGGCCGCCCGCCAGATGAGCGGGCGGCCTTTTTCCAGGCCTTCCAGTCCTATTTTACGGAGACCCCGATGACTGAAAAATCCATGCTCAAGGCCGACTTCGTAACTTCTATAGTACTGATTGTCTTCGGCGCGGCGATCATCGTCTTTTCCGCCCAAATGCCCACCATGGCCGACCGGAACCAGAGCGTGTTCTCCGCTCCTGGCATCGTGCCTGGCTTCATAGGTGCCATGATCCTTCTTCTGAGCGGAGTCATGCTGATCCGATCTCTCAAGCGCAAGGTCCTGGCCGAGCTCAAGGCCGGGCTCATTCCTAAGAACGTACTCGCCCAGGAGACCACGAGGCGCATCCTCATCACGACCCTCCTGTGCATAGCCTACGCCTTCATCCTGGGCAAACTCTGGTTCCCCATCCCCACCTTCGCCTTCGTCTTCGGCTTCATCTTCCTCTTCGAGTACGACTTCAAGGCTTCCGTAAAAACCCAAGTCAAGAAGCTCGTGGTGGCTGCGATAATCGGATTGGTGACCACAGCGGCCGTCACCCTCGTATTCCAGAAGCTGTTCCTCGTCAACCTACCCTGAGGAGTCGCCCATGTTCCAAGGATTAGAAATGTTCGGCGCCGCCCTAGGCACCTTCATCAATTTCCGGACTCTGATCAACGTCGTGTGGGCGACCGAGTTGGGTATCATCATCGGCATGCTTCCGGGGCTCACGGCCACCATGGGCGTAGCCCTCCTCACGACCCTCACATACACCATGGCACCCAACGACGCCATCATCATCCTCATTTGCATGTATGTGGGCTCCATTTACGGCGGAAGCCGGAGCGCCATCCTCCTCAATATCCCGGGCACGCCGGCCAACGCGGCCACCACGATAGACGGATTCCCCCTCGCTAAAGCCGGTCAGGCCGGCCACGCCATCGGCATAGCCACCACCGGCTCCTTCCTCGGTTCCGTGATCGGCATGCTCTTCCTCGCCGTATTCACTCCCATGATCGGCAACGTGGCCCTTTCCTTCCAGTCCTACGAATTCGTATGGTTCGCCATCTTCGGCATCATCATCTGCGGCAACCTCACGGCTCCAAAGGATCCCCTCAAGGGCTGGATAGCCGGATTTATCGGCTTGTTCGTGGCGATGATCGGCATGGAGGGAATCCA
>DATCUA010000404.1:0-2559 GCA_036567645.1 Rectinemataceae bacterium
GCATAGAGGACACCGGCCAGAAGCACCATGATCTCCGGATCTGAGGGAAAAGCCTGAAAAGCCTTCCGAGCCCATCTGAGCGCTTCTTCTTTGCGCGGCAGGCTGGAAGCGTGGATCGTCTTGAGGTAGAGATACATCCTCTCCTGGGGCTTTTTCCTGCCGTAGGCGTCGAGGAAGGGCAGGGCCTTCGCGTACTCGTTCCTATCCAGGAGGAGATGGGCTTCTATGATGAAAAGTTCGGGCACCGCTTGTTCGGTATCCAAAAGGGCCAGGACATAGGGTTCGGCCTCGGCGAATCGGCCGTTTTGATACAGGGCGAGGGCGAAGGGAAGCATGAAGGCCGCATCGGCCTTGCGGGTTTCTTCCAAGGGGGAGAGATGAGCCAGGGCTTCAGCCGCCCTCCCGTTTTCGAGTGCGATCGAGCCGAGCCCGAGCTTGGCGGGCCAGAGGTCGGGATAGGCGTCGAGCAGGCTCGAATAGACGGAGGCGGCCTTGGCGGGATCGCCGCTCAAGAGGGCATAGCGCGCCCTGGCCAAGCCGGTCATAGCGGATTCGTGCCCAGCAGTGGCGGAAAAGCGTTCCGCGTAATTGAAGGCCGCCAGGGCGACTTGGCTATCCTTGGTGCGGAAAATCGCCAGAACCGGCAGAAGCTCGGCCAGGAAGGATGAGCTAGGCTCCAGGGCGGGAAAGATCCTTCCCTGGGAAGCCTCCACGAGCTGGGTGAGGAGGAGGGAGTCGGTTTTCGACACAGTATTGAGCGCAGGCGATATGTAAAAAGCCCCCGAGGCGTCCGCTCCCTTCTTGGCGGCGTCGGATATGCGCTCGGAGGCGGACTTCGGAGGAAGTGGCTGAGGATAGAGTATGGAGCTTACCCCGCGCACAATCTCGGCCAGGACGAGCTTTTCCGGTTCCGGGATCACCTTGGATTGCTCGAGGCCGGCGAGGGCCCCTCTAAGAGCGTCGGGACTAGCCACCATGATGCAGCGCTCGATCTCCGCCCTATTGTTGACGAGCTTGGAGAGGTATTCGGGATGGACTTTGGGCAAGCTGGTCTGGGCTCCCGGCCTCGCGAGCGCCGCGGCTAGAAAAGCGAGACAAAGCATGGAAATGCGTATCGGATCCCTATTGCTTTCCAAGAAAGCTTTCCTCCGCCAGGCTACTGATATCAGGATACTAGTATAGAAAAATATCGGCACAATTCCTACTGGCGGGAAGGCGGTATCGGCTGGAAAAATCCCTTGCCGCGGCTAAAATGCACGTGCTAGGCTTGCCGTGTGCCGATCGATCCGCCGCGTCCGCCATTCCATACCGCGCGTCTAGGCGCATTCGCCTGCGCGATTCTCCTCATCCTCTCGTCCTGCGGCCTCGACGGAAAGGCGTCCTTATACGCGAGCGGGCCGAAGAAAACCCAGATCCGCACTCTCCTGAGCCTCATCCGCACGCACGGACCGGAGGGAGAAGATCCCGATCCCCGATCGAGGTTCGCGGCGGCTGAGAGTCTCTCCGCCCTACTCATCGGCGAGAAACGGGAGGGCTCGGCGGCGGCTCTTCTCCAAGGGCTGGCCGAGGAAGACGACGCCTATGCCAGCTGGTATCTCTTCGCGGCGGCGGCGGCCTACGAAACCCGAGGCGAACTAGCCCTGGCCATTCCCCTGTACGAACGCCTGGTCAAGACTCACTCCGACCTCGATCTCGGAGGGAAAAGCCTGCACTACGAGGCGCTGCGCCGCCTGGCGCGCTCGGCTGGGCGCCCCGAGCGGAAGATCGAGTACTACCGGGATCTGGTGACGCGTTTTCCCGATGCCGCCGACACCGGGGCTTCCATCTTCCTCCTCGCGAAAGCCTACGAAGCCGCAGGAAACTGGAAGGAAGCCCTCGCCGCCTACTCGAGCTTCCTCCCCTACATCGGCGCCAAGGTCCCGGGCTATCCCGATGCCCACCAGTACGCACGGCGCCTCGTGGAGTTCAATGCGAGCCCCAAAGACTGGACCTACGAAAGCCTCGAGGATCTCGTTGGCAAGGTGCGCGCCGCCTTGGCCTCGGGTTCTTCGCGCCAGCTGAGGCGGCTCTCGGCCAGGGCAGGCTTTTTCGCTTCCTCCTGGTTCAAGGACGGAGAGCAAGACGGCAATTCCAAGGTCAACTTCGACCTAGGCGAGTTCATGCAGGGAAGGTCGATACGATCCGAGCCCTCTCTTCACCCGTCCAGCAATTCACGGGAAGCTTACCTGCGCACGTGGGGATGGACCGGGAGGGTGCCTGTCTGGTATCTGTACTTCCGCAGAATAGACTTTCCCGCCGATCCTGAAGTCCACGGACGATGGGAGTGGGCCGGTATATATTTCGGAGAACGATTGCGATGATCATGCGTTGCTTGCCCCTCTTGGGGCTCATGGCCTGGGCTGCGGCTTTCGCCCCGGGCTTGTCCGCCCAGGGCAGGGATCCCGAGGCTCCTTCCGCTTTTCCTCCCGTCCTGCCCTCCATCACCTCCGAAACGCCCCAGGATGCGATGCCGCCTATAGAGCCGCCGGAAGGAACCAGCCCCGCGGTTCCGGCTACTGT
>DATCUA010000405.1:0-2163 GCA_036567645.1 Rectinemataceae bacterium
CCGCTCCGATGAGCTCATTTCATCTCGGCGAGGAGCTTGGCGGCGTCCTTATGGCCCATGTCGGCCGCCCGCTTGAGGTTCGCCCTCGCTTCAGCTGGCCGATTGGTGTCCTTGTACAGCTGGCCGAGGTAATAGAAGACCGAGCTGGAGACGTCGGGGGAGTTGCCGAAGAGGGAGAGATACTCGTTGAAGAGCTGTTCTGCCTTCTTGCGATCCTGCCCGGCTATGGAGGGAAGCACCTGCCAGAATCTGCCCAGCGAGAGCATGGGGCCGCCCTTGTCGTACATCTTGTCGAACTTGTAGGCATTTTCGAAGCCCATCTGGGTCTTGCCCTTGAGGCCTTCCGCCAGTGCTTTTACGATGCTGACGCAGTCGGAATAGGTGCCGACGCAGAGCCCGTACCAGTACCAGCCCTCGATGCCCGTGGGATTGAGCTTGAATGCCACTTCGCCGTATTTCATGCCTTCCTTGACGGCGAGCCTGGCCGTATCCTTCCAGCCAGCCTCTTCTTCCACCACCAGGTGGTCGCCGTACTTGCGGGCGGCTTCGGCGGCTTTCCAGTTGAGGGCGTAATCCTGGGGAGCGGCGGCCGCGAGCTTGACCGCGGCTTCATACTTGGCTTTCAGTTCGGCCGTCGTGTCGGCGAAGACGGGAGAGAGAGCCGCGAGGCAGAGCGCGAGGGCGACGAGGCCTGCGAGCGTGCGTTTCATGAAAGATCCTCCTTGGGAACCGAGGGCGATGTATCTGGAACCCTACCCGGGCCATTGGCCGCGGTCAAGCCGCCTGGGTGGACCCGGGGCTGCCCAGCTCCGGGCCTTCTCGTGCGCGCCCTGGCCCCGGCGATCAGGATTCCCAGGCTGAGGATGAGGAAGGCGATCGCCATCGGGCGGGAGCGGGCGATCTTGAAATAGACGCCTCCCTCCCCGGGTCGGGGCAGGGGCACGGGATCCCAGGGAAGTCCATACTCCTGGGCCAGGGCGCGCACGTTCAAGAGGTTGATGACGGGAAGGCCTCGGGCGGCGAATTCGAACATGAGGCCGCGCTCGGGCGAGTCGGGGATGCGTTGGAGTCTGGGGGCCAGACCCTGGGGCACGTCGTTGGAGGCCGACAGGGTGCCGAAATTAGCGCTCGCCCCGCCGATATTGACGAAGCATGCCGGGTTCCCATCCCCGTAGTCCCGGTAGATTTCCAATCGTCTCCGGATGCTTGCGCCCAGGTCGGGCGGATCGAAGTCTATGAACTCCACGCCTATTCCGCGGGCAAGGGAGGCGATGAGCTCGCGGGAGTCCCCGAAAAGGGGGCTCTCCCCGTGATCGTCGTTGGCTCCGGGCGAGACGGCGGCAAGGGACCGTTTCACGAGGCCTTCTTTTTCCAGTATGGCTATCATCTCGGGGCTGGAGAACTCGGGCCTCGTGCCGCCATACATGGAGGCGCCGAAGGAGGCTATGGTCGTCGTCTTCAAGCCAAGGGCGTCGGCGGCGCAGAGCGAGGCGATGATCAAGCCCGGAAAAGAGCCGGAGGCTCCTATGGCCACCCTGTCTCCGGCCTCGAGCCCAGCTTCGCGGTAGAGCCTCACCATGAGGGCGGCGAAGTTGGGATTCAGGATGCTCCGCTTGGCTTCGAGGTTGCCTACCGTGGTGGTGAGGGGAGTCCACTCGGGGCCGATGAGGCCGGTGCGGTTTATGTCCAAGCCCTCCTCCACCGCAATGCCCCTCGCTTCCAGGATCTCTGCGAGCCGGGCTTCAGCCCTGGCCATCCTTTGGGCGGCATCCAGCTGGACCCGATCCATGGGGTAGGGCGCCGATGTCTTGGTGAGCTCGAGGAGCCCCAGGCCAAGGCTCGCCGTCCCGAGGGCCAGGAGAATGTAGCCGAGGGGCGAAAGCCTTTTCCTCATGATCTCGGTTCCTCCGCGCCTTTTCCTAGAAAGCGAGGGCGAAAAGGAGGAGCCGCACCAAGGCGGCGGCGAGGGCCGTGGCGGCCAGGGTTTTCCAAACGCCTTGCTTTAGCATGTCGTTGGCTATGAGCCCCGGTATGACATAGCCTATTGAGCGGAGGTCGCGGGGCAGGAAGCCTTGTTTGAAAAGCAGGGTCTCGACGAGCCAGGTTCCTGCCAGGCTCAGGAGGATGGCGGCCATGAAGCGGCGCCTTCCGAAGAGTATGACG
>DATCUA010000406.1:0-4625 GCA_036567645.1 Rectinemataceae bacterium
ATATGACATCGCAGAGATGGGGATTGTTCATCACCTCAGCTATGGGCTGAGGCAGAAGCAAACCCAGGGCTCCCAGGCGTTTAGTAGTCAGTGTGCGGGCTACGGGATTGGGGAAGTAGCCAAGCTCGGCGACTATAGCCATGACGCGATCATAGGTATCCCTGGAGATGCGTTTTGGGTTGTTGAGCGCGAAAGAGACGGTAGTCTTGGATACTCCCGCCCTGGCGGCTATGTCTGATATCGTGGCTTTCATCGAACGCTCGGGCCATTCTATCCGCAGGGGATGAGAAGGTCAAACCAGGGGAAGCTCATGGCCGAAGATGGAATCGTGCCGCGAACTCACGAGGAGGGACTCCTGGCGGCTGATCCTGGACGGTGCTAGATTGCGGGAGAAGGAGGATGCAAGTGATCACATATGAAGTGTCTCTGGAGTCTGGGCTGTCCGTGATCGTGCAGGCGGGCACAACAGCGGGAAACATACTCAGAGAAAGGGGCGGATTCGCCCATCCTCTTGTCGCAGCGCTCGTCGACAACGAGCTCAAACCCCTGGGGCATCCGATCTCCATGGATTGCCGCCTTGCCCCCGTCCTCTCGAACTCGGCCCTCGGAGCCCTCGTGTACAGAAGATCCCTCTGCTTTCTCCTCGCGAAAGCTTCGAGGTCGGTATTCCCGAAGCGCAGGTTGATGGCGGGCATGGCCATCGGCGCAGGATTCTACCATTACTATCTGGACGGCGAGGCTTTGGACGAAAAGGATATCGCCGCCTTGCGCAGAACCATGCTCGATCTCGTATCCCGCTCCCTGCCCATCGAGGTCCTGAGCTCCCCATGGGAGGAAGCCAAGGCTTTTTTCGCCAGCCGCGGCCAGATGGACACCCTCGAGCTCATAGAGCAGGTGAACGAGCCGGCGATCCTTCTCAATTGCTGCGAGGATTTCCAGGACCTTCACGTCATCCCCCTCGTCGATTCCACCTCCCTTCTCGGCGTCTGGGAGCTGAGGGCCTACCATGGCGGACTTCTTCTCAGGTACCCTCACAAGGACAATCCCCAGGTGCTCGAGCCCTTCGAGGATGTCCCACTCCTCTACCGCATATCCGAGGAATACCGGGAACGGGGCAGAGTCCTGGGCACAGGCTCGGTGGGCAGGCTCAACAGGCTCGGCGCCGAAGGCAGGATCAAGGAGTTCATTCAGGTAGCCGAAGCCCTGCAGAACCGAAGGCTCGCCTCGATTGCCGAAGCCGTGGCAGCCCGAGGCGACAGAGTGCGTCTCGTGCTCATCGCCGGCCCATCGAGCTCGGGCAAGACTACGACTTCCAAGAAGCTAGCCGTTCAGCTCAAGGTCCTCGGTCTCAAGCCCATTCCTCTCGAGTTGGACGATTTTTTCGTCGACAGGGCTAAGACCCCCGTGGATGCCGAGGGAAAGCCCGATTTCGAATCCCTGCAGGCACTCGATATCGAGCTGCTCAACGCGATACTCGCCGACCTGCTCTCGGGAAAGGAAGTGGAACTGCCCCGTTACGACTTCAAGACCGGGGCCAGGAGATGGGTGGGTTCAAAGCTGAGGCTAGCCGAAGGGGATATGCTGATACTCGAAGGCATCCATGGCCTCAACGAAGCCCTCACTCCGCTGGTGTCGACGGAAGAGAAGTTCAAGATCTACGTGTCGGCCCTCACCCAGATGAATCTTGACGACCACAACAGGATATCGACTACGGACTACCGCCTCCTCAGGCGGATGGTTCGGGACAACTCCTTCAGGGGGCATTCGGCCCGGAGCACCCTTGCCATGTGGCCTTCGGTGCAGAAAGGCGAACGCCGGTATATCTTCCCCTTCCAGAATAGTGCCGACGAAGCTTTCAACTCGGCTCTGGACTATGAGCTCGGCGTCCTCAAGGTTTTCGCCGATCCCCTGCTGAAGTCCATCAAGCCCGATATGGCTGAGTACGCCGAAGCCAGGCGGATCCAGGCTTTCATGGAAGCCATCAACCCAATACCGGCCCACCACGTGCCCAAGGATTCCATACTGCGCGAGTTCATCGGGGAATCGGATTTCGCCTGAAACAGAGAAAGAAGCGCGCGCTCGAGCGGGCGCGCTTCGGGCTTGGCCGGCGGAAGGAAGCAATCGCGGTCAAATGGGGAATAGGAAATGAAAAAGGCGCGACCATCGGCCGCGCCCGGTTTCCCTGCCAATACCTTCTGCTACCGCTCAAGGGATTTGAGTGGCATACTTGGCCCTATAGGCCGCTTCCTCAGCCGAATTGGCCAGGACGAAGTGGCCGGGGAATACTTCCCTCCAGCTCGGCTTTTCCCTGGAATAGTCATGGGCGCTGGGGTCGTAGACGATGAGAGTCTTTTTCTTCTCAACGTCAGGATCGGGCTGAGGTACGGCCGAAAGCAGGGATATCGTGTATGGATGGAGTGGCCTGGAAAAGAGCTCTTCCGTCGTGGCCAGCTCCTTTAACTCGCCCTGATGGATCACCGCTATCCTGTCCGCGAAATACCGCACCACGGTGAGGTCGTGGGCGATGAAGAGGTAGGATAGTCCGCGTTCGGCCTTGAGATCGCTCAGGAGATTGAGGACTTGGGCTCGTATCGAGACGTCCAGGGCCGAGATGGGCTCATCAGCGATTATGAACTTGGGTTCCATCGCCAGGACCCGAGCTATGCAGATTCGCTGCCTCTGCCCCCCCGAGAACTCGTGCGGATAGCGCTCCGCATGCTCTTCAAGGAGGCCCACGTCGTCCAGCGCTTTGAATACTTTTTCTCTCCGCTCCGCCTCGTCCTTGAATAGATGGAAATTGTGCAAGCCTTCCGAAACGATATAATCTATGGTCGCCCTCTCGTTGAGGGAAGCCATGGGATCCTGGAAAATCATCTGGATATTCCTGATCACATAGGTATCCAGATCTTTCCCTATGACGCCCGATATCTTCTTGCCGTCGAAGTAGATCTCTCCTGCCGAAGCCGGGTTGATCCTGATGATCGTCCTGCCAATCGTCGTCTTGCCCGAGCCGGATTCCCCGACGAGGGCGAAGGACTCCCCTTCATAGACGTCGAAGCTTACCCCCTTCACGGCGGTAAAGCTCTCCTTGCCGTTCTTGAAGGTGACATCCAGATCCTTGACTGAGAGTATGACTTTCCCGCTCATGCCTTGGCCTCCGCTCCCTGATCTGCCATGCCGCCCTTGCGACGCATATACTCGACCGCATCAGGCGGCTTGACCACCGGCGCGCGCGGATCCAAGAGCCAGGTCTTGGCGAAATGGCTTTCGCTTACTTGGAAGAATGGAGGCTCCTCTTCGAAGTCCACGTTGAGGGCATAGCGGTTTCGAGGAGCGAAGGCGTCTCCTCTAATCGTGTTGAAGAGCGTCGGAGGAGTGCCCGGGATCGCGTAGAGGGCTTCGCCCTTCTTGGCCAGGGTGGGGAGGCTCGAGATCAGAGCCCAGGTATAGGGATGCCTCGGGTCGTAGAATATCTCCCGGACTGTACCGTATTCGACGATCTGCCCCGCATACATCACGGCCACCCTGTCGGCCACATTGGCCACGACACCCAGATCGTGGGTGATGTAGATGGTCGTGAACCCGTAATCTTTCTGCAAAGCCCGTATGAGATCGAGTATCTGCGCCTGTATGGTCACATCCAAGGCTGTCGTAGGCTCGTCGCAAATGAGGATGGTGGGCTTGCAGGCCAGTGCGATGGCTATGACTATCCTCTGCCTCATGCCGCCCGAGTACTGGAAGGGATAGTCGCCAAAGCGTTTTTCCGCTTCCTTTATACCCACCTTGGACATGAGGCTCAGCGCTATGCGCTTGGCCTCCTCGGCAGGCAACCCTTGGTGCTTTTCGATGACTTCGGTTATCTGGATGCCTATCTTCTTCAGAGGGTTGAGGCTCGTCATCGGATCCTGGAATACCGTGGCTATCTTGGCGCCGCGTATGGCTTCCCAGTCCTTGTCCGACTTGATGCCCGTCAATTGCCTGCCCTCGAAGATTATAGAACCGGATTCTATGCGCCCATTGCTTTCGAGCATCCCCGTGAACGTCTTGGTGAGCACGGTCTTGCCCGAGCCCGATTCTCCTACGATAGCGAGGGTTTCTCCCTCGTAGAGATCGAGCGAGACGTTCCTGATAGCGGTGAGTTCCTTGTTCCTGACTCTGAATTTGACAACGAGATCCCTGACCTCGAGAATGGGTTTTCTATTTTCTGCCATGTCTTCCTCCTACCTGTGTGTCCGGGGATCGGAAGCATCGGCGAAAAGTTGGCCGACCACGTAGAACGAGATCGTCACCAACCCCATGACGAGACCCGGGAAAACGATCATGTGGGGATAGGTGTCAACGAAAGGCCAATAGACGTCGATCATCCTGCCCAGGGATGGATAGGTGAGAGGCAATCCGATGCCCAGGTAGGAGAGCACGGTTTCGGTGTTTATGAGGCCCGGGATCTCCTGATAGATGAGGGTGGCGATGACCGAGACCATGAAAGGCAGGATATTGCGCGTAACCATGCGCTTGAGGGGAGTTCCGAGACAGCGGGAGGCGAGGTTGTACTCCCTGTCGCGGATGATCATAACCTGAGTGCGAATGAAGAAAGCCACGCCCAGCCAACCCGTAATCGTCATGGC
>DATCUA010000407.1:0-4667 GCA_036567645.1 Rectinemataceae bacterium
TTCGCTATAGTGGCCACTGAAATCCAGCCGAGGTAGACGCGAAGAGGGACGGTGAGGAAAAAGCGCCTCGCCCGGGAGGCGCCTTCGAGGGAGCCGCCCTTACCGAGTTTGGCTTGGCTCCGCTGTTCCTGGGCGATGAGAGTGCCCAGGAGCACCAGCATCATGGCCATAGCCAGGGGCACCAAGCGCCACTGCCAGGCGAATACCCAAGCTACATTGGCTGTCATGTTGAGTATGAAAAGCCAAGCGTCGGCGCAGTGCAACTCCGCCCGAAGCGCTCGAGCCGCTGGGAATCCTAAATCTCGTTCCCCTTGAACTGGCTCATGTAGAGCCGATGGTAGAAACCTTTCATCCTCAGGAGTTCGGCGTGGCTGCCCCGCTCGACCACCCTCCCCGCGTCCACGACGAGGACGAGGTCGGCGTCGCGGATGGTGGAGAGCCGATGGGCGATGACGAAGCTGGTGCGGCCTTCCATGAGACGCAAAAGGGCCTTCTGGATGCGTAGCTCGGTGCGGGTGTCCACGCTCGAAGTGGCTTCGTCCAAAACGAGGATGGATGGATCGGCGAGTATGGCTCGGGCTATGGCGAGAAGCTGGCGCTGGCCAAGGCTCAGATTGCCCGCGCGCTCGGAGAGGTTTGTCGCATATCCCTCGGGCAACTGGCGGATGAAGTGGTCGGCTTCTGCAAGGATAGCCGCTTCTACGCATTCCGCGTCGCTCGCGTCCAGCCTGCCGTAGCGTATGTTCTCCATGATGGTGTCGGCGAAGAGGAAGCTGTCCTGAAGCACGAGGCCCAGGCTTCGGCGCAGGGCGAGGCGCTGCATTTTCCGGGTGTCTACGCCGTCTATCCTGATCCGCCCCTCCTGGGCTTCGTAGAAGCGCGTGAGGAGATTGATGATGGTCGTTTTGCCAGCCCCGGTCGGGCCCACGAGGGCTATGGTCTTTCCTGCAACGGCTTCCAAGCTGAAATCCCGGATGACTGGGCGGCCCAGCACGTACGAGAAGCCGATTCCTTCCATGCTCACCTCGCCATCGATCGGCCGGGGGTCCATGGCTCCGGGGGGATCGGGGGCTTCGGGGGGCGTATCCATGATCTCGAACACGCGCTCGGCCCCGGCGAGGGCGGCCTGGACCGAGTTGTAGAGGTTGGCTATCTGCCTCAGCGGCGAGGTGAAGTTCTGCCCATAGTTGACGAAGGCGGCTATCGTCCCCACGGACGCCAGGCCCTCGAGGGCGAGCCAGCCGCCCAGGCCCGCCAGGACGATGACGAAAAAGCTCCCCAGGACGCCGGTGAGGGGCATGAGGAGCATGGCGTAGGAATTGGCCTGGACCCCAGCCTCGTATACAGCCCGGTTCTTTGCCCTGAAAGCCTCTATCGCCATATCCCCGCGCCTGAAAGCCTTTATGACGCGGAGCCCCGAGATGGCTTCTTCGGCTATGTCGTTGAGTTCGCCCAGGTCGCTTTGGAGCTTGCGGAAGCCTGTGCGCGTGTAGCGGCCAACGAAGCGCGAAAACCAGACCATGATCGGGATGACGACGAGGCTCGCGAGCGCGAGCCAATGGTTGAGCATGAACATGGCTCCCAGGATGCCGATCATGGACAGTGCGCTCGACACGAGGGCGATGATGTTCTGGGACACGGCCTGGTTGATGGCGTCTATATCGTTGGTGAGCCTGCTCATGAGGCCGCCGGCCGGCCTCGAGTCGAAAAAGCCCATGGGAAGCCCCTGGAGGGCGGAGAAGAGCCTGGCGCGCAGATCCTTGAGGGCGAGTTGCGAAACCCGGGCCATGAGCCAGTTGGCGAGGGTCTGGAGGAGGTTGGAGCCGAAATACGCCAGGAGCATTGCCGCGGCCGCGCGAGCGAGGCCGCGGATGTCTTTATTCGCGATATAGGTGTCGATCGACTTCCCCATGAGCCAGGGCCCCATGAGGCCGAGAAGAGAGAAGAGGATGACGAAGGCGAACACCAGGATTATCGTGCCGCGGTACGGCAGGAGGAACCCAAGGAGGCGCCGCAGGGCCATGGCGGGATCGCGCGCGGTTTCTATCTTATCGGGCCTGCCTCCTCCTCGACGCTGGAAGCTCGCTCGGGCGTCCTGGCCGCCCAGGGGTTCATAGGCCATCTATTCCCCCGCCCAGCTGCGAATCGTAGATTTCCCGGTAGATGGGGCTCGAAGCGAGGAGCTCCCTATGCGTTCCCCGGGCGGCCACCCTCCCCTCGTCCAGCACGATGATCGTGTCGGCGTTGAGGACGGTGGAGATCCGCTGGGCGACGACGACGCAGGTGGAGCCGCGTATGGCCTCGGCAATGCCTTCCTGGATCCTCGTCTCGGTCTCCACGTCGACAGAGCTCGTCGAGTCGTCCAGAATCAATATGGAGGGCTTCTGGACGAGGGCCCGGGCTATGGCCAGGCGCTGGCGCTGGCCGCCCGAGAGATTCCTGCCCCGCTGCTCAATCCTGGTATCGAAGCCCCGGGGCAGGGCGAGGACGAAGTCCAGGGCCTGGGCCGCGGCCGCTGCGGCCTCCACTTCCGCGTCGGAGGCTTCGGGCCTGCCATAGCGGATGTTCTCGGTCACGCTTCCCGCGAAGAGGATGCTTTCCTGGGGCACGACGGCTATCCTGCCCAGGATATAGTCCTGGGAAAGCTCGCGGACATCGATTCCGTCCACGAGGACGACACCCGATGTCGCGTCGTAGAAGCGGGGTATCAGGTTGACGAGGCTCGACTTGCCCGAGCCCGTGGCGCCTAGGATGGCCGTGGTCCTGCCCCGCTCGATGCTCAGGCTTATGCCGTCCAGAACGGGCCTGGACGAATCCGAGGAGTAGCGAAACGAAACGGCGCGGAACTCGACGGCCGGGACGCCAGCCCCGGCGGCCTCGGGATCGCGCGGAGCGGTAGGGTACCGAATCTCGGTCTCCTCGCCGAGGATTTCGTTGACCCGCTTGGCCGAGGCGAGGCCATTGGCCCAGGTGTTAGAGAGCTGGGTCATCATCACCAGGGGGTGCAGCGTGGCGAGGAGGTAGTTGGCGAAGGCCACGATCTGGCCTACGGAGATATCCCCGCCGATGGCCTGGATGCCGCCGAGCCAGACCACGAGGACCATGCCCAGGTTTATGAGCATGGTGAGGGCGGGGCTCATGGACGAGGTGTAGCGCATCGTCCGTATCGAATGCCAGGCAAGGTCGGCGTTGGCCGATCCGAACCGCTCCTCCTCGCGGGAAGCGCGGACGAACGCCTTCACGAGGCGCGCCCCGGCGATGTTCTCCTGGAGGACGACATTGAGCCTGTCGAGCTTCTGCTGGACCGAGCGGAAGAGGGGTTCCATCTTCCAGCCGAAGAAGAAGATGAGGAGGCCCGAGGCTATGAGGATGGGGATCATGGAGGAGGCGAGAGCCGGGCTGGTGACGAACATGAGGACGATGGCCCCCACCATCGAAAGCGGAGCCCTGGTGCCTATGCGCAAGGACACCTGGGCCAGGCGCTGTACCGCCTGGACGTCGCTCGTCAGGCGGACCATGAGCTTGCCCGTGGAAAACCTGTCGAGATTTCCGTAGGAAAAGCCCAGGATTTTGACGAAGAGGGCTTCCCGGAGGTCCCGGGCAACACCCTCCCCCACGCGGATAGAGGCATTGTTGTTGAGGATGGCGGAAAGGGCGCTCAGGGCCGACACGAGGAGCATGAGGGCCGACGTGCCCACGACGGCGCCCATATCCTTGCGACGCACTCCCTCGTCTATAACCCGGGCCACGAGGCGGGGTACGGCCAGGTCGAGGACTACCATGGCCAGGAGGGTGAGAAGGGCGAAAGCCGCCTTCTTTCTATAGGGTCCCACGAAGCGCAGGAGCCTGCGGATGTCGTTCATCTTTCGGGACTCCAGTATAGCGCCGGGGTTCAGACAGCGGTACTGGCGCCGCTTCGAGGGAGCGTACACCGTGGCCGCCCGCAATGGGCCGAGCTATAATCCAAGCACGATGCGGCAGGATATACGCGTTTCCCTCGAGGGCGAAGCCGATTTTCAGACAATCGGCGAGGCTATCCGCGCCGTCGAGGCCATGGCGGAACAGGCGAGAGCCGCGGCCGCCCAAGCGCCCGGAGCCGCCCCGGCCCGGGAAAAGATCCGCATCGCGATAGGCCCGGGCGTCTACAGAGAAAAGCTCAAGATCGCTCTGCCCGGCCTCGAACTCGTCGGTTCCGGAAGGGAAAAGACGCGCATAGTCTGGGACGACTCCGCCCGCACGCCCCTGCCGAACGGCGAGCCCATGGGCACATTCAATTCATATACTCTCTACGTGGGCGCCCCCGGGACGAGACTGCGCGGGTTGACGGTGGAAAACTCGGCGGGCGACGGGCGGATCGTCGGACAGGCAGTAGCCCTCTACGCCGACGCCGACGATTTCGCGGCCGAAGATTGCCGGCTCTCCGCCCGGCAGGATACCCTATGCACGGGGCCCCTGCCCAAGAATCCACCGCCGAAGGGAATAAACCTCATCCATCCAGTGGCCGGGCTCGGGGATCGCCAGCCCGCCCTGCCGTTCCACCAGCTCTATCGCCGCTGCCTGATCGAGGGAGACGTCGATTTCATCTTCGGCTCTGCCCTGGCCGTCTTCCAGGACTGCGAAATACACTCCCTCGCCCGACTTCCGCTTGCGAATGAAGGCGGCGAGGC
>DATCUA010000408.1:0-9016 GCA_036567645.1 Rectinemataceae bacterium
CCCGCCGCTTCGCCGAGCGGCGCGGGGCCCCGTGGGCCAGGCGCGACAAGCTCAAAGCCGTCCTCGGCGCCCTCTTCGTCGGCTACCCTTCCTGGGTGCCGAAGAAACTGGGCATATTTGATAAATGAAAGGGACTGCCCAAGGTAATGGACAGTCCCGTTTCAGCGTGTCGACTATCGCTCAGCGGGCTTTGTTCACCAGGTAGCCGAAAAAGTCGAGCTCGATCTGATCCAATACGTCGGTATAGGTCCAGCCGATCTGGGCGCCGAGCATGGCCCCCAGGAAGGCGCCCGGCGTGGGCGCGTTGCCCGCGTTCTGCGCCATCGAGTTCGACTGAGCGTTGCGCGACACGTATTCTGGTTCCGCCTCGGACGGCACGACGAAGAAGAAAACCAGGGATGGTCCGGACTCGGCGACGATATCGGCCAACGTTCTTGCTTCCCCCGCAGAATTCACAAGCGCGATATCGGGAACGCCGCCGCCCAGGTAATCCTTGTCCTTGACGAGGCTCTTCTTGGCGTTCGCCTTGGCTGTCTTGCCCTTCTGCACATAGTCGTTCAGGAAATCCTTGAGAGGCTTCTTGTCGCCAAAGTTGATGCTGGCGTTCTGCATCTTGTATTTTTCGTCCGTGGAGGATTTCGGGCTGGTTTGCAGCCAGCCTTCGAAGGCGCATACCCCCGCCTTGTCGAAGAGCAGTGCCTTGTACCGCGGGAAGGCCATCACACCCTTTTCCTTGAACCAGTCGGCTACTACGCCTTCGCCCGCGGTCAGTGTCGCCTTGCTGTTGCCGACGTTTTTCTTGTCCAGGCTGATGGATACCCCGTAGTCAGGCAGGTAGTAGAACTTTATGTCCGGATACAGGCTCTCGACAAAGGCCGGATGGGCCTGCCCGACGTGGATGCCAATGATGGCTGGCACGTTCTTTGATGGAGCGGCGACGGCGAAAGAAATTGCCATCAGGGCTATAGCGAGCGCGATAATGATTTTTCGCATAGGCACTCCTTATTGAGCGATGTACCTAGAGGAACCCTTATTTACTGCTTTCCCTCCACCTTCACGTCGTCGATCTGCAGTATCTGCCCCTGCTGCGGTTCTGGCGCATAGAACATGATCCGGACGGTCCTGCCCGCGTAGAGCGCTCCGATCTCGTACGCGAAAAGCTGATAGCTGTCGGGCGCGCCCCGTATCCTGCCGAGCGTGTCGGTAAAGTCCCGCTGTTCTGTTCCTCCATACGAGAGGAGCACATCGAGATTGCCGCCGTACCTGGGATCCCGGTTGCGCAGCCAGAAAGAGACCGTCGCGCCGCCCGAAGGCACATTGAACGCCGGGGTTATCAGCCCCTTGTCGGTCCCGCTGGCCATGGTGAACTGGATGCCCGAGTGTGCGTTGCGGTTGTCGATGGTGCAATCCCATGCGTATTGGTTTTGCGGATTCTTGTTGTCTCGACTCATCCATCCCGGAGGAAGGATCCCTGCTGGCGCCTTGTTTTCGAAGTTCTCATCGATCAGGACGAAAGGCTTGAGCGCCTGCGTCGTCGGCGTGGAATCCGGCACTCGCGCGACGATCTCGACATCGTCCACGTGGATTATCTGCCCTTCCTCGGGTTCGTCGCCCAGGAACATGACGCGGAACGTCCCGCCTCCATGCTCAGGGCCGATTTCGAAGGTGAATTTTTGGTAGGAATCGGGGACGCCTCGGATTCGCCCGAGCTCCCAGCGGAAATCGCCTTGATCGGATCCTCCGTGCGAAAGCAAGACGGTGAGGTTTGTCTTGACACTGGGATTTCGGTTTCTCGCCCAGAAGGAGAGGGTGGCGGTGCCGCCTCCCGCCAAGTGCAGCGGTGGCGTGATCATCGCCTTCGACGTGCCGAAGACCATAGTGGCGAACCGGTTGCCCGAATGCGAATTTCGACCGTCCTGGTCGATCGCCCACGCATGTGTGTATGAGGGATTTTTATTGTCGCGGCCCAGCCATCCCCGGGGAAGGATGGCGAGGGGTTCCGCGTTCTCGAAATCCTCATTCAGAAGGGTCATGGTCTTCATCGAAACGGTCGAGGGGGGCGAGGCCGGAGTCGGAATCGACAGGCTGGGCGAGGGCCCGCCAGCGCCCGGGCCGCCGGAGAATGAACCGCCCGTCGGGGCTTCTTTCGGGAAAGCCACGATCGTCCCGTCGGACTGGGCGATGACAATGGTCGTACCGTCGGTTGCCACGCCCACCGCGTGCTTGCCGTTGGGGATGGCCGGTAGCTTCCGCCACTCCCTGCCATCGCGGGATTCGAGTACCTCGCCGTAGCTCGCCGCGACTATGAACCTGTCGCCGTCCCAGATGATGGCCCCATAGGTCTGGCTGGAGTCGCTCCGGTACACGATGGACCAGGATTTGCCGTCGGGCGAGAAGAGCAGTGGGGCGCGCTGGCTCGATCCGCCGGCGACGAATCCAGCCGGTCCTGCGGCGAGACCGAACAGGTTGTCAGTCACGCCGGAGGTTGCCTTGTTCCAAACGACGCCGCCATCGGTGGAGTAGAGGATGAGCCCCTGAGAGCCGGTCACGACCAGCGTGGACTTTTCCGCCGCGATATTGAGGAAATTGTTCGAGTACGAAATGGCCAGCTGCGACCACGAGGCGCCGTTCGACGAGGCGAGCATCGTTCCCGACTGGCCGACGATGAAGAACCTCCCGGCCATCCATGCCGCCGGGCCGAGGTGCTTGGTCGAGCCTGTCGACTGACGCTGCCAGGACTGCCCGTCGCTGGAGCTATAGAGGAGTCCGTAGTCGCCCGGTGCGAAATAGCGGTCCTTGACCCAGCGTACGGAGACGAAGTTGCCCGTGCCAGGTATCTTCTGCGGCGACGACCAGCGCTTGCCATCGGCGGAGTTGAGCGCGAACATCGAATTGCCCACGGCGACGAACTGACTCGGTCCCCGCGCCAGGGCGCGCATCGTTTCGCCCGCGCCGTTCCTGACGATCGTATAATTTCCTGACTGTGTAGACGAAGACCCTCCCGAGGGTGGAGGAGGGGGCGGAGTAGGCGCCGGCCCACTACTCGGCGGCGGCGCGGCAAACGCGACCAGGTTCACATCCACTATGAGGCTTTCCGCCGGAAGCGTTATCAGCGTGGAGAACTCCGAATAGCCGGGCTTGGCCACTTTCAGTGAATAGCTACCCGGATCGAGAAGGATAGCGAAATTCGGCGAAGTCTTGCCCAAAGGAATGCCGTTGAGAGTGATATCGGCGCCTTCCACGTTCGCCCTGATCACGAGGGCGGGTTTGTTCACCTGGGCACCGATCCCCATAGCGATCGCGAGAAACACAGCCATAGAAAGCATCCAAATTCGTTTCATGGCCACCCTCCTGAGATAAGTATAGGGAGGGAACGTGGAAATAAAAGAGGAGACTATGGCGAAAGGCATAGAATACGCGCATGGAACGTATCCGATTTCGTGTAGAGCGAGTTGAACATCTCCCCCAAGAAAGACTCACACGGAGAGTTCAAGAGCTCCTGTGTCCCACATCATTCCATCACCTCAATCTCCTCTCATCTCTTCCCCGCAAGCCTCGCCACGGCGCTGACCTGGTCCCTGAGCTCGCCGGCGGTGAAGAGCTTCATGATGCCGGCGACCCCTGGGCCGGGGTTGCGCAAGCCCGAGGTGGACCAGGTGCGGATGTAGGTGTAGGCTTTGCCGGCTATCTCCACCCGCCTGAAATACCAGGAGGAGTCGGCGGCGTAGAGCTTGCCGTCGTGGCTTTTTGCCAGGCGACAGCGGATGCCTATGGCCCCGTCGGGAAGTGCCTCGCGGAAGGTTTCCACATCGAGCTTGTAGCCTATGGAAATGCCCATGAAGTTGATGCCGATGTCCTCGTAGACGTACCAGCGCGTGTCCGAAGATTCGATGACCCTGGCTTCCTTCGCCCGGGGCGAGATGGCCTTGATGTTGGGGTAGTCGAGAACTACCGCGGCTGCGGCCTCGGGGCTTACGGCGAAGACTCCGTGGGCTTCGCCGACGCCCAGGATTCGGGCTTCCCCGCTCGCCTCGTCCTTGGACCTGAAGAGGTCGACGGCGAAGCTCTCGGGCTTGTCGATCAGCTTTGCTAGATCGGTTTTTGCTCCGCCCGCTATGCCGAATCGCACCTCCCAGCCCTGGAAGCGCGTGGCCGTGCCATCCTGGGCGGCCTTGGCCTCGGCTTGCGCGGCGTTGAGGACTTCGGACTGGGCGCCGAGGAGGGAGAGGAACAAAAGGCCGAGTAGAAGGGCGAAAATGGATGGGCGCGCACGCATGTATACTCCTCTCGGTAGCGGATGCGGATGTCTTGGCTCAGCTCCAAGCATAGGAGCGGATGTTCGACGCGTCAAGGAAAACCGGGGGGAGGGTGCTCGTGAGGGGAGGCACAGTGGGGCGCCGATGCGGCAGACAGGCCTCAGCCCAGGTCCTGGTCGAATCTGAGGAGCTTGGACGCGAGAAGGGGGCTTCGTTCTGCTCGAGGCGCCTCCTCCTCGGGCAGGGGCTTGGACCAGTAGTAGCCCTGGCCGAAATCGAAGCCCAGGTCGAGGATGAAATCGACTTGCTCGGCACTTTCCAGGCCCTCGGCCACGGTGAGGGCGCCTATATCGAAGCAGAAGCGGACGATGCTCCTGAGGAGAGCCGTTTCCGCCCTGCTACGACGGGCGTTCCGCACGAGGGAGGCGTCGAACTTGACTATGTCCACGGGCATGGCGATAAGCCGGGAGTAGTTGGAGTAGCCGGAGCCGAAATCGTCTATGGCTATAAGGCAGCCCGCCTTGCGCAGATCCCGCAAGATGGATCGCCGGGCGGGGTTGAGGGAGCCGAAGTCGCCCTCGAGGATTTCCAGAATTATGCCCGATGTCTTCTCCCTGGCTTCCCGCACGCCGAGCTCTATCGTGTCCCTGAAGGAGGGGCGGTCGAGATCCCTCAGGGCTATGTTGACGGATATCGGGCCCGCGCCCGAGCATGCCCGCCGGGTGGATGTGGCGAAGATGAAGTCTTCTATAGCGGCCCAGTGACCCGTCGTGGAAGCCAAGGCCATGAGGCGTGAGGGGTCTTCGAAGCCCATCGAGCTGTTGCGGAAGCGCGCCAGGCTCTCGCTCCAGGCGGGCTTGCCCGAGGCGAGGGCTATGACGGGCTGGTAGTATACGCTCAGCGTGCCCTCCACCAGGTTGCGCGAGAGGGTCATGAGGTCGGCCAGGGCCCGCTCCGCCTCGGGGACCTTGCGCCAGGCTGTGTCGAATCCGGCTATGTCCAGGCCCTCGCGCTCGGCGACTCCCAGGGCTTCGTAGGCCTCGTCCAGAGCCTTGTCCGCGTTGCCGTCCGAGATGAGGGTGTAGCCCAGCCGGTAGCTGAGCTCGATCTCCTTGCCCATGAGGGTGAGGGGGCCTGAAAGCGACCTGTGGAATCCCATCGCCAAATCCCGGGCCGATTCTCCCGGGCCGAGAACCTTGGTAAAGCCGAGATCGTGGCCCCTGAGCCTGAAAGCCCTTCCATCGAAGCTGGCCGAGGCTTCGGTGAGCCGCTTGGCGGCGGAGACGATGATGTTGCCGGCGATGGAGTAACCGAAGAGAGTCGTGAGCTCGCGGAAGTTGCTGATGGTGACGATGGCCGTGAAGCAGTCTTCGCCGGCCTGGATGCTTTCCCGGTAGACGGCGAGGGTGGGGAGTCCCGTGGTCTTGTCCCTGATTATACCGCCGGAAATCTCGTCGACATAGGCGATGACCTGCCTGCGCACGACGTAGCTCATGATCCAGATGGCGGCGAAGCTCAGATGGAAGATGAGGACGGAGTGGGGTTCGAAATCCCTGTGCCAGGCGCTGGGATAGGGACCCAGATAGGAAAATGCCGAGGCGGCCACGAAGACGAGGGCGTAGACGAGCCACCAGGCGTAGCGTGGCTTGGGCGTAAGGGAATCGAAGATGAGGGGCATGAGGAGGAGGACGAAGACATAGGTTTGGTAGTTTCCGGGGGCGTAGGTGCCCCAAAGATAAGCCGCGGGATAGAAGGCGAGGAGAGCTGAGGCGGCTATGTCCGTAGCGTGGGGTCCCATGAGACGGGTGACCAGGAAGCCCGTGCCCATCGCCAATTCGACAAGGGCCAATGGGAGGAGATTCCAAAAATTGCCGCGGATCGTGGATTCCACGGCTATGTAGGGAGGCAGGAGGAGACCGACGAGGAAGGCTATGCCCAAGAAGCGCTTGCGGAATCTATTGGAGTTGTCGTCGGCGAAGGAGTCTTTCTTTCCGAAGGGCTCCATATTCCCGGCCATATTCCCCCTAGGCCGTCTACCCGTGGAGGGTTCCGGCTCCGAAGGCCTCCAGTATGCGCTGGAGATCGTCCGCGCTGTAGTACTCCACCGAGATGGTGCCCCGCTCCATGCCGCCGCGGATTTCCACCTTGGTTCCGAGCCTCTCGATGAGGAGTTCGCGCAGGGCTTCCAAGTTGGGCTCGAGCGGGGCCCTGCCGCCGCCTTCCCCGCCTGATTTCGCGGGCTTCCCCCTCTTCCGGCCCTTGCCCGACATGTCCTGTACGGCGGCTTCCACCTGTCTTACCGAGAGCCCTTCCGCGAGTATGCGCTCGAAAAGGGCGCGCCTGTCGGCCTCGTCGGCAACGGCAAGGAGGCTCCGGGCGTGGCCGGCGCTCATGTCGCCCCGCCTCAGGGCTTCCTGCATGGGTTCTGATAGGCGTAGGAGCCTCAGAGCGTTGGCTACCGTGGAGCGGTTCTTGCCCACGGCTTCGGCTACCTGCTCCTGGGTATAGCCCGTGAGGCCCATGAGGTCGTAGTAGGCCTTGGCCTCTTCCAGGGGGTTGAGGTCTTCGCGTTGGATGTTCTCGATGAGGGAAAGCTGGAGGCGTTTATCCGAGGAGACAGGCCGGATGATGACGGGGATTTCGCTCAAGCCGGCGGCTTGGGCGGCCCTGAATCGGCGCTCGCCGGCGACGATGATGTACGTACCATCCCCCGCCGGTTCGGCGATGATGGGCTGAAGGAGGCCGTGGCGACGTATGGAGTCGGCCAGTTCGGCTATCGAATCCTCGGAGAAGGTCTTTCTCGGCTGGTCGGGGTTGGGCGATATCTTGTCCAGGGCGACGATGCTCACCATGGACTCGGTATCGGCCGGATTGCCTGATGTGGGGTCGAAATATCGCTGATGCTCGGGGATGAGGGCGCCGAGTCCCTTGCCCAGTCCGAATTTAGCCACGGCTGATCAACTCCTCGGCTACCGCTTCGTAGCTCCTCGCGCCGATGCAGGCGGGATCGTAGTACATGACGGGAAGCCCGTGCGAGGGAGCCTCCGAGAGCCTCACGTTCCTCGGGACTATGGTCTTGAACACCCTGTCCCTGAAGTACTCGGTGACCTGCCGCACCACTTCCTGGGAGAGCTTGGTCCGCCCGTCGAACATGGTGAGGAGGATTCCGGATATGCTCAGGCGGGGGTTCATGCTCTTCTGCACCAGGCCGATGGTCTGGAGGATGAGGGATAGTCCTTCCAAGGCGAAGTACTCGCACTGCAGGGGGATGATGACCTCGTCGGCGGCGTTGAGCCCATTGAGGGTGAGGATGCCGAGGGATGGAGGGCAGTCTATGAGTATGAACTCGTACTCGTCGCGGACTTCGGATATCGCCCGCTTGAGATAGTCGTTGCGGTCGTCCTTGTCCACCAGTTCCACAGTGGCGCCCGAAAGGTCGATCGAGGAAGGAGCGAGGAAGAGTCTGGGAACCTTGGTGGGCAGGATGACCTCGCGTAGGCGCTTCATGCCCGATACCACCTGGTACATGCCCTTGGCGCCTGCCGGCCCGCCCACCCCCGAGCTGAGGTTCCCCTGGGGATCGAAATCTATGAGGAGAGTCGTATGGCCGAGGCTGGCGAGTGCGGCGCCTATGTTGATGGCGCTCGTGGTCTTGCCCACCCCACCTTTCTGATTGACGAAGACTATACTGCGTGCCATCGGATATCCTTGCGTCGCTCGGGCCACTATAGCACGATCACGGCTTCGTCCGCTAGAAGCCGGGACCCGATGCAAAGGCTTTCCGGATCCTCGGGCCGCGGCTCCAACTACGAGGCTCCAGCTGCGAGGCGCCGCCTTGACCCCCGCGGTTCCCTCTCATTATCCTAGGCATCGAACAAGGAGTACCCAATGCTGAATGAAAGCGTCAAGGCAGCCATACAGGACGTCAGGCCCTCTCTCCAGGCGGACGGAGGAGATATAGAGCTCGTCTCCGTGAGCGATGACGGGATTGTCAAGGTGCGGCTGACCGGAGCCTGCGGCTCCTGCCCCTATTCCCTCATGACCCTCAAGCAGGGAGTCGAAGCCTATCTCAAAAAGGTCGTTCCCCAGGTCAAGGAAGTCCAGCAAGCCTAATCCATATCTTCCATGCGCAGGGGCAGGCGGCCCGCTCCGGCTATGCCGGCGGCCGCGGCCCTGGACGCGAACCACTTCATCACAGCCAGACTCTTGTTGCCCATGGATTCGAAGACTCGCCTTGCCAGGAGCGCGGGAGCTTCCGCGAGAGCCGCGTAATGGATCAAGAGCCCCTCCTCGCAGACTGCGGCGAACACCCTCGTCGTCATGCCGCCTGGCTGGGCCATGGGCAGGAAGCCGTAGCGCACCGTATCGAGGTTCGTCAGCAGCACTTCCATCGACCCCCCGCTTTCCCATATCCGCAAGGAGTAGCGATTCGACCCGAAGGTGAGATCCTTGAGCCGGATGACGAGCTCCCAGGGGGGAACGCCGCGCAAGAGCGGGGTATCTGATCCTCGGGCGGCGGAGCTGTCAGGCAGGATGGCCGCCTCCGAATAGAGCACGCGCATGCGCTTGCGCGAGGCTGACCAGTATTCCAGGCCTTCGAGGCTCCGCATGTCGGCGCAGGCTTCGGCGAAGCCGCGCAGGGATGGACCGGGAACAGGGACCGACCCCGAGGACGGGGCGGAGGCGGAAGCGGGGGCCGCGGGCAGGAAGGCGAGGAATTCCACTCTGAGGGCGGAGTCGGAAGAGTTACCGAGGCTGCT
>DATCUA010000409.1:0-8266 GCA_036567645.1 Rectinemataceae bacterium
TGCTCAAGGCCAGCGATTTCCTGGATAGAATCTGCGGCTGGGCTATCGGCCTGCTCTTCGGCGTGATGACGGTGACCTACTTTATCCAGATACTCCTCAGATATGTGTTCGGCACCGGCCTGATGTGGACCGAGGAGCTCACGCGCTACGCCGATATCTGGGCCATCATGATCGGCGGGGCCATGCTCGCCAAGCGCAGGAGCTGGATCAACGTCAGCGTCCTCGAAGAGACGATGAACAAGCATCCCAAGCGCAAGGCCAAGCTCCTGGTCTTCCAGCAGATCCTCACCCTGGTGTTCTTCGCTGCCATGTTCTTCATAGCGTTCAGGTTCATCGAGCTGGCGGGAACGCAGGTGAGCACCAACATGCGGATTCCCAAGCGGTGGGTATACTGGATCTTCCCGCCTGCCTTTGCCTTGACGGTCTTCCAGACCGTAGTCGGCATCGTTTCTGGCTTGCGCGATATCCGCACAATGGGAGGGGGCAAAGCATGACCGCTGTACTCTTCGTCTCTATCCTCGTCCTCCTTGCCGTTGGAGCGCCCATTGTCGCTGCCATGGGAGGCGCTGGGCTCCTGACCATACTCGCCTCGCGGATATTGACTCCAGATTTGGCCATACAGCCGGTAGTCGCCGTCCAGCGCTTCTTCGCCAGCGTCGACTCTGCGGCCCTCCTCGCCATACCATTCTTCATCCTAGCCGGCGATCTCATGAACAAGGGCGGCTTGGCCAAGAGGCTCATCAATTTCGCAGGGATGTTCGTGGGCAAGATATCTGGAGGCATGGGCATGACGGCTATCGTGGCCTGCATGCTTTTCGCCGCCATTTCCGGTTCAGGCATTGCCACGGCCGCGGCCATAGGCGGCGTCATGGTATCGGGCTTCAAGGACCACGAGTACAAGCCGGCCTACGCGGCGGCCATCGTCGGCTCGGCAAGCCCGATCGGCATAATCATCCCTCCCTCGATCGCCTTCATACTCTATGGCACCCTGTCGAAGGCTTCAGTGGGCGCCCTCTACAAGGTGGGATTCCCCGCCGGCATCCTCGTTGGCGTGGGCCTCATGGTCGCTACCTTCTTTACGGCCAAGAAGCACGGCATAGCGGCCGAGGCCAAGGGACTCGGGAGCCAGTCGCTCAAGGAAGTCGTGACCGATACCCTCGTGGCCCTCGGAACCCCCGCGATCATCGTGGGCGGAGTCTTCCTGGGAGTTTTCACTCCTACCGAGTCGGCCGTGGCCGCAGTCGTGTACTCTATCATCGTCGGCGTCTTCGTCTTCAAGGAGATAAAGATCAAGGAACTGCCGGCTATCTTCATGCATTCGGCTATATCCTCGGCCGGCATCATGATCATAGTTGCCGCGGCCTCCCTCTTCGCCTGGGTCATGGTCTACCTGCAGATCCCCCAGAAGGCCTTCGAGGCCGTGCTATCCCTGGGAATGAGCAAGTACGCCTTCCTCTTCGTCGTCAATGTCATCGTGCTCATAGCCGGCATGTTCATGGAATCGGGTTCGATCCAGGTCATCCTCGTTCCCCTCCTCCTTCCGATCCTCGAAGCCCTCGGCATCGACCTCATCCACTTCGGGATAATCCTGACGACGAACCTCGCCATCGGCATGCTCACTCCGCCGTTCGGGCTCACGCTCTTCACTTCGTCGCGCGTTCTCAAGGCCGATCTCAAGGACACGATAAGCGAAACCTGGCCCTTCCTCGGCACTATGATTTTCGTACTCCTCCTCATCACCTACGTCCCTCCCGTGGTGATGTGGATCCTGTAGCTATTCGGCGCGCCATTCCGGCTCCCTTGCGGGGCTGGAATGGCGCCGCTATCGGCCGATTTTCTCAATAATAGAATTCGTCGATGATCGAAGGCCCTGGCGGCTGGGTTTCTTCTTCGGCCGAGTCGTAGGCTATCTCGGCGTCGGCGTAGATTTCCCCGCCTGGGAGGATGAGCTTCGAATCCAGGATAGTTGCGAAATAGCTGCATTTGTCGGTGGCGACCCTCACGGACACGGTGCTCGTCCCGATGGTCGAGACGCCAGCGTTCCTGATCCTTAAGGTAAAAACGCAAAGCTTGGTTCCGCTCTCTTCCTGCTCCCTCCAGGAGGCTATCGATGCCGAGCCCCGGGGATGCCAGGCCGAGGGGTCGGAGGAGCAGGCGCCCGAGAAGAGACAGAGGGCCAGGAGCGATGCCAGGCCAAGGAGATGCGACAATTGCGCGAGCCTCGTCAAGCCCAGTAGCGGCTCATCGCGCGCTTGCGCCGCCCGAGTCCCTGATGATGAGGCTCTCTTCTCGTCGTTCGTCATCGTCGCGCTCCTATTTCGAACCGCCTCGCACATGAAAAGCGCACAGTAGGTAGCGAAGAATATTCCGATAGGTTTTTGGAAATCCCCGCTTCCAAGCTCCACGCAGGGATCGATATGTAGGCTGAAATGCTTCCTCCTATGGCGAAGCGGGGAGGGGAGAGGCCTGGTCCCGCTCCAATTCCTTCAGGCCATACGACGCGGGGCGATACGCTCGCGGAAATGGCGAAGGAGCCGTTGATGGCTTCCGTAGCATGCGCCGATATGCAGATGGAAAAGGGGCCGCTCGAGGGGGCCGATAGTTCGAGTCTTCCCAGTCCTGTTTCCAAGGCCATCCTGATTCCGGCCGCTATCGGATCGAAAAGCCGGATGGCTCGGAACGAGGCTCCCGCTGAAGCGTGGCCCGATCCCGAAGCGAGTCCGCGCCCCTGGGCTTCCCAGGGGTCCCATATTCCGCTTGGATAGGAATAGGTCAATTCCGCGCCTAAAATCCAATCGCCGACGCGGGCTGACACATCGAAGCCAGCTCCGATATCGCCAAGGGCGAGGGCGGGCGGCCGCGATTCGGGTAAAAACGGCAGGCGCATGGCTGCTGGAATGGAAATACCTATCCCCCACCCGCGCGCGGATCGGAATTCCATATCGAGGTTCGGCTGGAGGATGAGAGAGCCATCGTCCTCCAGCGCGCCCGCCGCAACCCCGCAGGAAAATCCCAGGGCGAGCGAATAAGGATGGGGGCCTCGGATGGCCAGCCTCTGGTTTTCCGAGCTCTGCGCCGCCATCCCGGGCGGGAAATGGATATAGAGGGCGAAGAGCAGAGTCCAGATTGGAAAAGTCCGGTTCATCTTTCGAGCTCCTCGCGTTCGGTATCGCTACTTCGGGGCGGCGAATCCGGAAACTCGCGCCGAGTTCTCCAATATCATCAACCTGCCGATGGAATCGGCGCGGGCCTGATCCAGGAGGGCTTGGTTCCTGGTTCGGCCGGGATGGAGGGCGGCTAACGCGTATCCTGACCATTTCCCGAGGAGAGCCTCGCGGCAGATGGCGTATACGCCGCGAGCCGGATCCGCAATGACGAATCGCCCATCGCAGAATCCGAGGGCGAGTACGAAATGTCCCAAGGGCCAATCGAAATGGAGGATGAGGGGAGCGTGGCTTTCCATCGCCCGCTCGAGCTGATCCGGATTCATCCGGAACGCCCTCCAGGCGAACCCCCGCGATTCGAGGACCGATCCCATATCCGCGAAAGAGATGGAATAGTCGCCGGACGAAGCTTTCCGCGGGGCGATTTCCCCGAGCAGAATCCGTTCGTCGACTGGAATATTCCAATACATGGCCATGAGAGAGGCGAGGGCGGAAAGGCCGCAGGAGCTATCGTATTCCTGTTCCGCGCAATAGGAAAACCGAAAGGCCTCCCCGTCGGCCAATTCAGCGAGCAGGGCGAGCAAAGCCAGTGCCTTCATTCCCCGATCCTCCTCGGCGCGGATCTCCCGCCCTACCCAGACCACGTCCACAAAATGGCCGAGCGCTTTCGATTTTTGCGAAAAAATAGCCTGCCTTGAAGCGTTCGCATCCGTTTTGCGCGTGAGCGATGTAGGGGGGCCGCGTCCGCGCGTGAGCGGGCCCGGTCAAAGGGGGGAGGATGAAACGTCTCGTAATCGCGATCTGCCTGGGGATTGTCCTGGGCTCGGCGGCGTTTTCGGATGCGCTAGGAGCTACCTCGGGAAGCGCTTTCGGTTCTGGAGGCGGATATTTCGCCGCCTTGGAAGGGCGGGAGATCTCCTCCATCGAGGAGCTCGCCGCCGTATCTGGCGCGCGTCCCGAGCCGTATTACTACGAGGAGGCTGAGGAACGGTCTGAAGATCCGGACAGGGAGGAACTGAGGCATTTCCTCCACGCCAAGGCCGCTTCGAGGAGGCTGGTGACGCAGTACGACTTGCGGGACTGCAAGGTCAAGAATTGGGATCAGGCGTGCAAGTTCCTCACGCTGATTTCGGGCCCGCAGATAGATTCGGGGAATATTTGGAGCGAGGCGGAGACGATGGAAGTGATAAAGTATATGCAGGGTAAAAACTGGATAACCAAGGATTTTTTTGTGAAAAACGCAGATGAGATTGTGAATTTTGCTGCAAAAGCATGTGGCTACAGCAATGGCGATAGAGATCGCGGAGATGCAGTGATGATTACACAGAGGTATCTTGAAATGGTTGGAGAAACTGCTAACGGGAGTCCACATACTAACCTCTGCTCATTACTGGGCATTTTTATATGGGATCCTTACAAAGGTGATTCTGACCGGATCATGACAAGAGGAAACAGCAGGTTTATCCGCTACGAATGAGGAGAGCGCAGATGAAAAAGGCAGCACTTTTAATTGTCCTTTTACTCCTTATCGCCTTTGACGCTAATGCACAATCGCCAAGCCCCTCAGGAGTGTGGAGTACTGGAAAATATAATTATACCCATACTATGGACTTTTCCTGGGGCTCAAATCCAGTCAATTTGGAAGTCAATATTATTGATTTAGGTGCGATACCGCCGTATATCGTTGTATCTTCACAGAGTTTTACGGTTGTTTCCTATCTGGAGACGACTGAAGGATTCGTTTTTTTCGGCGACTGGGGGTCTGATAAGGTCATCCCTGGATTGATCTCGATAAAACTGAGTGCTGACGGCAATTCACTGTGCTTTGTGGATATTTTCCCAGAGCGGTACCAGAATCTTATTAAAAGAGATATTGAGGAGTGGTTTGTAAGGGTACCGCAGGATGCGCCTGTCGTTCCGATTGGGGAGAACGGGCCTTAGTCTTTCAGGTGTTCTCTTAAGCAGAATACTTTCTTAGAGAAAATGGCATGATAAAACGCTTACTCCTTACGTTGATGTGCTTACTAGGAACCGTAGCGCTCTGTCAACCGCGGATTAACCCTTCGGGCGTATGGTCCTGGAGCGATTTTATCACGGCGTCGTTCGAGGAGTTTTCTTGGGGTAAGAATCCCCTCAGCATTGAATGCGACATCATAGATCTTGGCGCTAATCCTCCTTATATCGTAGTAGCCTCAGAGCAGTTCTTCGTTACTTCATGGGAACAAGATCATTTTCTTATTAATTTTTTCGGGTACTGGGGAGATGACAATACTTCGGGATCGATCTCAATGGTCTTTGGCCCAGACCGAGAATCCATGCACTATTTACGAATCGAACCTGTATATAGATCGGGACTTATCGATAATGGGCCAAATAGCTGGTTCAAGCGCATTCCGCCTGGTACTCCCAAGAATCCCAATACTAGCGTGGTATTTTCGCCACAAAATATTAGGCCTTCCGGAGTATGGGATCATCCTGGGGTCCAGATGAATTCGACGAGAGAGTTCTCATGGGGAACCAACCCTGTGAATAAGGAGGTATATACAATAGATCTGGGTGCTGAGAAGCCAACGATAGATTTCGCTGGAGAGCGCTTAACGATTCATGAGGTTGTCCAGAAAGATTACGTGTTTATTTTCAAAGGCTCGTGGTACGACGAGGATGAGCCTGGTAGCGTATCGGTAATCTTCAGCGCGGATGGGAACAGCCTCTATTTTCTCGATGTCAAGCCAGATAGATTCCATGGCTTGACCGATTTCCTGATTCCATTCTGGTTCGTCCGCGTTCCGCAGGATGCGCCTGTCGTTCCGATCGGGGAGAACGGGCCGTGATCTAGATGCAATTCGATGCTACGAACTGATGCGAAGGCCCCCGGCACTGCCGGGGGCCTTCCGTTATGATAGAAGAGGCTATTTCAAGCTCTTGTCGTGGACGCCGCGCGTCATGTGTACCCAGATTTCTCTATCGGGTAATCCGAAAATGCTATTGAATGTATTTGACTAACACACTATGCACGGCATTGGAAGGACATGTCGCTATCACATCGGTTCCATAGGTGAAGGCATCTGATCCAGTTTGGTATCCGACAGCGAAGACATTACCTGCGCCGTCGATTGTCATACCATTATATACCGATTGACCGGATCCAGCGATCATAGTCCTGGAGGCCAAGGCAGTACCTGAAGAATCGTATTTGACAACGATAATGTTCTTGCCTTGAGAATAAGGACTTGTAGTGAATACGCCAGGATCATATGTGTAGGTAGAGTCCGTATTTTGCCAACCGACAGTAAAAATATCTCCAGAACTAGAGACTGTAACATCCATAAAATTAGAATAAGGAGAACTTGAACCAGGTACCACTTGGACTGTTTTTGCCCATTGTGCTGTTCCTGTATTATTGTACTTCACGAGTAATACATTGTCTGCTGAACCGTAATTCGATCTTGCCGAAACACCATCTCCATAAGACATCATGGCAGATCCAGTTTGTACGCCAGCCGCGTATACATTTCCCAAAGAATCGGTTTTCACACCTTTAAAAACCGTTGGAGATTGTCCGGAAGTGGTAGTCCTAGCCCACAGGGGGTTACCTGAAGAGTCATATTTGACTACTACTATGTTAGTCAGGCTCAGAGAGGCGGTTCCTTTCGCCGATACTCCAGTCCCATACGTATACGTACCTGCACCAGTCTGGAATCCGGCGACTACAGCGTTTTCAGAATCATCAATCGCTATACTATTGAATTGAGAATTGGCCGAACCCGCACTCACGCTCCTCGCCCATTGCGCCGCCCCGGAAGAATTGTACTTCACGATAACAGCATTCGGTGTGTTGTACGAGGTTCCGGTTGCGGAAACACCTGTGCCGTATGTGAAGGCCGTATTGCCATATTGGTGTCCCGCTGTGAATATATTCCCCGATCCATCCACGGCTACGCTATTGAAAACAGATTGGGCCGAGCCTCCGGCTACTTGGGCCCATTGTGCATTTCCTGAACTATCGTATTTTACTAGGATGGCATTATATCCAGAGTAGCCTCCTTGAGCTGTAACACCGTTTCCATACGCGAAGGTTCCGATTCCTTGTTGCCAGCCTGTAGCGTAGATATTGCCGAAAGCATCCACTGCAATATCTAATAAGCGCGATTGGCCTGTGGCTGAAGTCACCGTCCGAGCCCATTGGGCGGTTCCTGAAGAGTCATACTTCACGAGCGCTATATTATAGGAACTGTTTATTCCTTTTATCGATGCCCCTGTGCCAAAGATGTAGTCTCCGGAAGAAATACTTCCAGCCGCATAGACATTTCCCATCGTATCTGTGGCGACGGCGTTGAACTCGGAAGCATTCTGACCTTCGATTAAGGTTTTTGCCCATTGTGCGGAAAGTACCTGAAGCTCTGTCGCAATGGTAAGGTTGATTGATTTATCGGATTCGCTTATTATTACATCTCTCCTGCCATAGTATATCATGCTTCCCGTACCACCAACATCGCTCCAACCTCTTGCCCGGAAGGTGATGATCGCTCCCCCAGCGACTGTCACGTTCATCGACCCGGTCCATGAAGATGCCCCTTTCGTCAATGTTGCGGTACCTAAAATCGTTCCCGTGCTATTCTCAGCTGTTACTGTAACAGAAAGGACCGATGAGTCACTGATGAGACTTTTTTCTCCTGATGCTGGTACCGTGATGGGACAAGTGAGGCTGATTTCCACCGTCTTTGGTGGAGTCTTATAGCCTAAGGGAGATGTACAAGACAAAGCGAGAATTAAGGTGATTAGCATGGATAGGTCGAACAAGCACCTTTTCATACCATCTTCTTCAATTCACAGTGATGCTGATGTTGACCTGGCGTGTGAAGTCATCCAGCGATCCAATCTCATCGATTCTCGGTTCCTCGTATCTCTTTTTATCAGCCGTCAGAGTGGGAGCCTTATCTAGACATGTTTCCTTGGTAGTTGAAGATTCGTCCATATCTGCCCTATCGTGTATGATAGAATTTCTTATAGATAAGAAGATTCCTAGTCAATATATAGATTCCTGTATTAATTATCGCTATCGATCTTTTATTCTGTCAATACTATCGAAAAAACTCTACCAG
>DATCUA010000410.1:0-8300 GCA_036567645.1 Rectinemataceae bacterium
ACCATTATCGCCTTCGTGTTCATTCCCTCGATGGGCGGCGGAAGATCTTCGGGCCAGGCTCCTGTTTTCGGCAGTTGGGGCGGCAAGCAGATCAAGTACACGGCCGACTCATACTTCGCCAATCAGGTTTCGCAGATAAACGACTATTTGAAGCAGCAAGGCCTTTCCGAACAAAACTTCCAGCTCTACGCCTACCAGGTCTGGCGCATGGCCTTCCAGAGCGCTGCGATACGGACAGCCATCATCGCCACGGTCCAAGATGCCGGATTCAGGGTGACGGAAAGGGGTGTGGACTCGAGCATAGCCAAAGACCAGACCTTCTTCGAGGACGGGGCATTTTCTCTGGCCAAGTACAACAAGACCCCCATGGCCACAAAGCTCGCTATCCGGGCCAGGACCAAGGAAGACCTCTTCGTGCAGAGGTACTACGAAGATCTGTACACCATTTCTCCTTCCACCGCCGAGCTCGCTTTCGTAGCATCCATGGCCAAGCCGCAGAGGAAAATAGAGTACGTGAGCGTGCCACTTTCCTCATATCCCGAAACAGAGGTCGCCTCCTGGGTGAAGGCCAACGCGGAACTCTTCTCCTCCTTGAGCCTCTCGAGGATTACGGTCACTTCTTCCGAATCCGACGCGAAAAAGATCAGGCAGCAGATTCTCGACAACAAGCTCTCATTCGAGGATGCTGCCAAAAGCCATTCCCAGGATGCCTACGCCGACAAGGGCGGCGATGCCGGCCAGGTCTTCTTCTACAGCTTCCAGGATGATTTCTCCAACAAGGATGACGCCAAGGCAGTTTCCGCCCTCCCCAAGGGCGAGCTCTCCCAGGTGTACTCTCTCGGTGGCAAGACCTGGGCCTTCTTTCGCCTCAACCAGGACATGAAACCCGCCGACCTCAATTCCAAAGCAGTGCTCGACGAAGCCAGAGCCTATATCGAGTCCAAGGAGCGGGGCACATTGGAAACCTGGGCTCTCGCCCAGGCTGCGAAGCTCGTGGGTGGCAGGGATCTCAACTCCTTCAGGCGATCGGCCAAGGCTGCCGGGTACACGGTATCGAGTGCCGGCCCCTACATAATCAATCTCGGCAATCCCACATTCTACGCCTACAACCAACAGATACCCCTCCTGAGCTCCCCCGGAGCCAGCAAAGATCCGGCCCTCTCTTCCGCAGAGACCGATGAGGCTTTCATGACCTCGCTTTTCTCCACAGCCAAGGGCTCGGTGGCCAAGCCGCTGGTCATGGGCGACGCGGTCATCGTGTTCGCCGTCACCGACGACACCGAAGGCACCGACGATGATGCCGCCATGGTCAAGTTCGCCTATCCCTACTTCTTTCAGCAGAGCCTAGATGGCCAGACCAGGGACATTCTCCTCAAGAGCGACAAGTTCGAGGATAAGTTCAGCGATACCTTCTTCAAGATTTTCTCTACTCCTGCTCAAGCCAAGGGGAATTCCGGTTCGAGCCAGTCCGCCCCGGCCCAGGAAACTCCGAGCGAGGCTCCCAAGAGCTGAAGCGTTCGGCGCCGCCAGTGGAATCGTGGCGGCCAGGCTAAGCGAAAAGGGCGGCCCTGGAGGCCGCCCTTCTTTCATCTATGCCTTTCGACGACGGCGAAGCGTCCTACTCTTCGTCGTCCGTCCTCAAGACGGCGAGGAATGCGTCCTGGCCGAGTTCGACGTTGCCAACCATTTTCATGCGTTTCTTTCCTTCTTTCTGCTTTTCGAGGAGCTTGCGTTTCCTGCTTATGTCTCCTCCGTAGCACTTGGCCAGGACATCCTTGCGCACCGGATTCACCGTTTCCCTGGCTATGATCTGCCCGCCTATAGCGCCCTGGATGGCTACCTTGAACTGCTGGCGCGCGATGTTCTTCTGGAGCCGCTCGCACACCTTGCGCGCTCTCTCATAAGCGCCCTGGCGGTAGACGAGCATGGAGAGGGCATCGACGGGGTCTCCGTTGATGAGGAAATCCAGCTTGGCGAGTTCTGTAGGCCTGTATCCAATCATTTCGTAATCGAAGGACGCGTAGCCGCGGGATGTGGACTTCAGCTTGTCGTAGAAATCGAAAAGAACCTCCGCCAGAGGCATCTCGAAAACGAGTTCAACACGCTTTTCGTCGAGATGGACGAAGGATTTCTGCTCCCCGCGCTTGCCTAGGCAGAGGGTAATGAGATTGCCTATGTACGCCGTGGGAGTGATTATCTGGGCTTTTATGTAGGGTTCTTCAGCCGATTCTATGCGCGATGGATCTGGATAGGCGCTGGGGTTGTCGATGAGGAGCGTATCTCCGTTCTGCATGGATAACCGATACCGCACCGATGGAGCCGTCATTATTATTGCCTGGCCGAATTCCCGCTCCAAGCGCTCCTGGACTACTTCCAGATGGAGCATGCCCAGGAAACCGCAGCGGAAGCCGAAGCCCAGAGCCAGCGAGTTGTCCTTTTCGTACACGAGGGACGCATCGTTGAGGGTGAGCTTTTCCAAGCTGTCCTTGAGTTCGTCGTAATCTGCCGAATCCATGGGATAGATCGAGGAGAATACGACAGGCTTTATTTCGCGGAACCCAGGCAGGGCCTCTACGCACCCGGCCTCTTCGGTGGTCAGCGTATCGCCCACCTTGACGTCGCGAACCGTCTTTATGCCGGCAATGCACCAACCCACCTCTCCGGCTGAAAGGATGTCGGAACTTTCAGGCTGGATCTTGAAATAGCCGAGATCCTCTATTTCATGGACCGCCTTGCTGGCGATGAACCTGACTTTCTGTCCCCTTCGCATCCTTCCGTCCATCATGCGGACATGGACTATGACGCCCTTGTACGGATCGTAGTGGGAATCGAAGATGAGGGCCCTCAAGGGTTTTTCGGGATTACCTGAAGGAGGAGGTATCCTGGTTACGATGGCTTCGAAGAGTTCATCCACGCCCAATCCCATCTTGGCCGACACGAGGAGGGCCTGTGAGCCGTCGAGGCCGAGATCCTTATCTATCTGCGCTCTGACCCCGGGGATGTCGGCCGCCGGCATGTCTATCTTGTTGATCACTGGGATGATCTCGAGGTCGTGTTCCAGGGCCATGTACATGTTGGAAAGGGTTTGGGCTTCCACACCCTGGGTAGCATCCACGACGAGGATGGCTCCTTCGCAGGAGGATATGGCTCTAGAAACCTCGTATGAAAAGTCGACATGTCCAGGGGTGTCGACGAGGTTGAGTGCATACCTGTGCCCGTCCTTGGCCTCGTAGGGCAAGGTCACCGCCTGGCTCTTGATCGTTATACCGCGCTCGCGCTCGATGTCCATGTTGTCCAGCATCTGGTTTTGCATCTTGCGCTCATCGACGATGTGGGCCTTTTCTATGAAGCGATCGGCCAAGGTTGACTTGCCGTGGTCTATATGGGCGATTATGCAAAAATTCCGGATGAGATCTATTTCGTGCATCGCCCAACTCTAGCCCAAAGAGCCGAGAATGGCAATTGCGCTCCGGTAGGCGACCCGCCTTGAATATGCCCGGCTTTCCAGGCATTAATACGGTAAATGGTCCAATTCAAGCTTCTTCCCAAAAACGCGCGAACTTGCATCGCCGTCGAACCCCTCTGGGCCTTCTTCGGCCCCGTCGTGAGCTATTTCATGCCCCTCTACCAGAGAGCGCGGGGATTGAGCGAGATGCAGATGGGTCTCCTCAACTCTTTGGCAATAGCGTCGGGATTGGTTTTCTATTCCCTCGCCGCTCCTATAACGAACAAGCTGGGCCGCAGGCGCACCAGCCTCGTCTTCGACCTCCTCTCCTGGACTATTTCCATGGTGCTCTGGGCCTTCTCCACGTCTTTCGCCTGGTTCCTCGCGGCGGCTGTATTCAATTCGGTGGTGCGAGTTGTGTTCGTGTCCTGGAATCTTCTCATTTCCGAGGACGCGGATGACGCTCAACGCTCCACAGTCTTCGGCTGGATAAACATCATAGGAACCTTCGGCGGATTCACCACCTTGCTCGGCGGCCTTCTCATAGATTCCTTTGGCCTCGTGCAGAGCATGAGGACGATCTTCCTTCTCGGATCCCTCTCCATGACTACCATGTTCGTCATCCGCTACCTAGGCACTTCCGAAACGAGGATGGGATCCTACCTCATGGAGAAAACCAAGTCCCAGAGCTTCGCCCTCCTCGTGCTCTCCCAGCTGCCCAAGGCTGGCAAGGCTATGCGCGAACCCTTCTTCAGGCGCATGATAGGTATCTATTTCATAGCCAATTCCATGCTTGCAATCGACTTTTTCCGCATACTCTACCTCAGGGAGGAAAAGGCCCTCTCCCCTCTCCTCGTATCTTCCATCCCCGCCTTGAGCGCTCTTGTCAGCCTTTTCGTCTTTTTCCGTGTCCTTCCTTCGAAAAAGCTGGGGCAGAACCCGAATCACCTCGGCTCGGCTTTCCTCTTCTGCATGGTTGCTCAAACCCTCCTCATCCTCATGCCCAGGGGTTCGGCAATTTCTGCAATCCTCATCTTCCCCTCGATGCAGACAGCCTACGCCCTCCTCTGCACTCTCAGGGACACTTCCTTCATGAATGGCACCGATCCCGACCACCGAAGCGAGCGATTCAGCCTGATCCAGATGCTGATGATGCTTTTTTCCATTCCCATGGGCTGGCTGGCCGGCCTTTTATACAGTATCTTGCCTCATCTGCCTTTCGTTCTAGCCACAGGGCTCTACGCCTGCGGATACATCCTGTCCAGAAGCCTGCCCACGCAGCAAAAGGACGCTACGCAAGCGCGGAGGTCCTGAGAGATGAAATCCCGGGGCCTATACGAAGGGCCAAGGCGGATCATATAATCTATTCGAGGAGAAATACAGATGAATCTCGGCGATCTTCCCTACACGAGGAAAATCGGAGCGCTGGACAAGCCGGATATCGTCATCTTCGCACTCTCGACGTGCGGATTCTGCAAGCGGGCCATGTCCTTTCTCGACGACCGCGGCTATTCGTACCGATACCTTTACGTGGACACGATACCTATCGAGCAGAAAAACGAGATAAAGACTGCGTTGAGGGAACGTTTCAAGGAAAACGTGGCTTTTCCATTCGCCGTATTCGACGATTCCAGCCACCTCGTCGGCTTCATACAGCCCGATTGGGAACGCAGCCTGGGTATCGGAGCGAAATAGTGAAGGAAAAGAACCTCGAGGATACTCGGCTCTTCGCTTCCATGGTGGCTGAAAAGCAGGGGTGGGTTCTCAACCCCGACCAGGAGTTCCTCGGGGATCTCCTGGAGGGATTGAAAGCCAACTACAACCGCTATGGATACTTCCTCTGCCCCTGCAGGGACACGGAGGGGAACAGGGAGGAAGACAAGGAGGCTATCTGCCCCTGCGTCTGGTCGAGGAAGGATATCCCCGAGTTCGGCCACTGCTACTGCGCCCTCTATCTCTCGCGGGACTTCGCACTCTCGGGGACTCCGCCTTCGGCCATTCCCGACAGGAGATACTCCGAAGAAAAAGCGGAATGATCGTGGCGTCTTCCAGGCTGGAATATGATCTATCTTGACTGGGCGGCAACGGCTGTGCCCGATGCTCCACTGCTCGCGAAGGCTTTCGAGGAAGGGATCGGAGCCTTCGGAAATCCATCCAGCCCGCACGCAGTAGGAGCGCGAGCGAAAGCCCTCCTCTCATCGGCGAGAGAAATGTTGCTCTCGGCTCTCTTCCCCGGCATCCCTTCGGCGCTTAGGGGGCTTGTCGCCTTCACGGGCTCTGGAACCGAAGCCGATCAGATACCTTTCCTCTCCCTCCTGAGGCCCCGCCAGGATTCGCGGAGACAAACCGCAAAGCCTCACATCCTCGTCTCGGCCATCGAGCATGCGGCCATCCATGAGCAGGCCCTGGTGCTCAAGTCCCTCGGCTGGGAACTAGACTGGCTGAGACCCGATCCCGACGGGCGCATAGCCCCTTCGACGCTTGCCTCAACCCTGAAGCCCGACACGAAACTGGTGGCGATCATGGCGCTCAACAACGAAACAGGGGCCATACAGGACATAGAAGCCCTGTCTTCCGTCCTGAAAGCCGCCGAGGGAAGCGTTTTCCCCCGAGGGAAGCGCCCTCATTTCCATGTCGATTGTGTCCAGGGCTTGGGCAAGCTCAACGTGGGATTCTTGAGGACCTGCGCCGATTCCGCGGCCTTTAGCGCCCACAAGCTCGGTGGGCCAAAAGGAACAGGGGCCCTCTGGTTAGCAAAACCCTTGGAGGTGCTCGCCCCTGGCGGCGGTCAAGAAGGGGGAATGCGCGGAGGAACGGAAAACCTCGCAGGCGCGATCGCATTCAGCCTCTGCGCCACCAAGGCCGAGGAACGAAGAGAGAGCGATCATGTCCGAGCATCCCAGCTCGAAAGGCGGCTTCTATCGGGCTTGGCCTCGATACGGAACGCCCTCCCCCTCCCCCTCTCGCGCGTGGCGGGAGATGCCCGCTGGTGCCCCAACATCGTCTCCATCGCCTTTCCCGGGCTAGGCGGCGAGGTCATGGTCCGCGCGATGTCGGACATTGGCATCTTCATATCCACGGGATCGGCCTGTTCACATTCTGGCAGGAAAGCCAAAGGCAGGAGGGTGCTCGAAGCCATGGGAGTCCCTGAGGAGCTGAGCTTTTCCGCGGTTCGCGTTTCGACCGGGCCGGATACGAAACCGGAAGAGATAGACGTCTTCCTCCAGGCGGCTTCTGACATCTACCGGAGGCTCGCGTGAGCAAGGCTGGCAAACTCGATTGCCTCTTCCTCATCAAGCCCGGCGAGATACTTCTCAAGCAGGGCAATCAGGACGAGTTCATTCGTCGGCTCATTGGGCAGATCCGAGCGAGGATGTCACCCATACCCTGCGAGATACACGAGAATCCCGGCAGATTCTTCCTCTCGACCACGGAAGAGGGAGAGAAGCGCGCCAGGTTCGTCCTGAGCCGATGTCCAGGCTTGAATGGCTACGCTAAGGCCACCAGCTGCCCGAAGCAGCCTTCGGCTATCTTCTCGGCCGCTGTTCGCGCGGCCGCAGAAGCCTCAGGCGGCTTACCCCTCTCTTTCAAGGTAGAGACCAGGAGATCGGATAAAAGCTTCCCGTTGGGTTCGTACGAGACTTCCGCCGCCGCGGGAGAGTCTATCCTCCACGCTTTGCCCTCGCTCTGGGTCAATGTTCGCAACCCGGATTTCGTAATAAACATAGAGATTAGGGAAAAAGCCTATGTCTACGGCAAGACCGAGCGCGGCCTGAGAGGCCTCCCCACTGCCTCCTCGGGCAAAGCCCTCGTCCTCCTATCCGGCGGCATAGATTCTCCCGTGGCCGCCCACCTCATGGCCAAGCGGGGATTGAGCCTCGAATTCGCCCACTTCCATACCTATCCCTACACGTCGATCGAAGCTCAACACAAGGTTGAACGGCTCGCCACTCGGCTCACAGCCTATACGGGCACGTCCCGTCTCTGGATGATCCCCTTTACGGATATTCAGAGGGAGATCAAAAAGGGAGCGCCCGAAGATTACGCGACGATCATGCTACGTTCGGCCATGATGGCGGCATCGGGCATCCTTGCGAGAAGAATAGGCGCACAGGCGGTGGTTACGGGAGAAAGCCTCGGCCAGGTCGCCAGCCAGACTATAGAGAACATGAGGGTAACCCAGGCAGCCACCGAGGTGCCGGTCCTTCGGCCCCTCGTCGGCCTGGACAAGGAAGATACTATCGGCATAGCCAAGGACATAGGCACCTTTGGCATATCCATTCTGCCCTTCGAGGACTGCTGCGTGCTCTTTTCCCCGAAGCACCCCGTGCTGAAGCCGGACTTCGATGCGGCGCGCGCGATATACGAATCGCTCGCCCTCGGGTCTATGATCGAAGCCGCGGTCGATGGAGCCCAGCGGAGCACATACGGTTTCGGAGACGCCCTGGCGGACTTCGAAGCCGGAGAATAAAAAAAGCGGGCGTTCTGCCCGCTTCTATCCCCAAGGGGAATCGAACCCCTGTTGGCGGGATGAAAACCCGCTGTCCTGACCGCTAGACGATGGGGACCTCCGCCCCGATTCCGAGGCAGGTGCAACGTACCAGGAAAGTCGCCGATTGTCAAGGCGAGATCAAAAATCCGAAAGCGCTAAAGAGGTCTTTATCTTGGAGAACAGGTGCTGGGCTAGCTTGTTGTCTGGCTCCATGCGCAGAGCCACCTCGCAGTCAGCATGGGCTGCTGCCGCGTCACCCATTTTGAAGAAACAGCTTGCCCTCCTGTACCGGGAATAGAAGTGGTAGGGGTGGATGGCGAGAGCTGCAGTGTAGTCTTCTACCGCGCCTGCCAGATCCTCCAT
>DATCUA010000411.1:0-2957 GCA_036567645.1 Rectinemataceae bacterium
CGAAGGCCATCGGCCTCGAATCCAGAGGATGCGGGAAGGCTATCCTGAGCGCGTGGAGGGCGGTACGCGCTATGAGGGGCTTTTCCTCGAAAGGATCCCCCTTCCAGCGCCGCTTGATAGCGGAGAGGAGGATGGGCTTGCCATCGCCATAGAGAGGATCCCCGACTATGGGGAACCCCGACTTGGCCGCATGGACCCTGATCTGGTGCGTCCTGCCCGTCTCTGGGAGGGCTCGGACAAGGCTGAACTCAGAAAACCGCTCGATTACTTCGAATGTTGTGCGGCTTGGTTTTCCCCACCTCTGGTCGACTATGCTCCTGTGCAGCCTGTCGGCATCGGCCAGAATCGGATCGGTCCTCGTCCATGTGTCTTCTTCTGGCCTTCCCGCGAGGATAGCGAGGTATTCTTTCTCGACTGCCCTACCGGAGAAGAGCTCGCCCATCGATCTCTGGGCATCGGCCGACCGGGCGTAGAGGAAGACCCCCGATGTGTCTTTGTCCAGCCTATGCACTACGTAGATTCGCCCATACTCGCCCTCGAGGAGGGCAGAGGCCACCGGGGCCTCTGGGTCGTAGCGGTCTGGCACGCAGAGTATGCCAGATGCTTTTCTCACGACGAGTATGGAGGGATCCGAATAGAGGACTTCGATGGTGCTCTTCACCCCTCCACTCTACCATGGAGCTGAGTCCCTGGTGAACAGCGCGAGCCGTAGAGATCCCGGGCCCTCCTCGCCACTCTGTCGAGAAGGCGCCGAAGGTCCGCCTTTCCTGCAGAGTCGAGTATGTCGAGGGCATCGGGTATGGCCCCGGGGAGAAGGCGCCCTTCGGCGTCTATCCTGTCCAGAAGCTCCTCTCCCTTGCCCGTAAGCGACAGGCGGTACGCGCGCTTGTCGGAGGTTGAGGCACGGCGCTCGAGCCAGCCCGAAGCCAGGCACTTGCGCGCGACGAGGCTCATGCTCGGCTTGTCCATGCCCAGTTCGAGGGCTGCCGCGGAGAGGGTCAGATCTCGCTTGCTCCATACCATGCGTACGAGCATGTACTGGTGAAATGTGATCCCGTAGGCCTGGAGCTCCTGCCCGACTCTCCTCCGCCAAAGGGAAAATGCTACCGACATGGAGAGGTATTCATCCATATAGTTAGTATACGAATCTTTTTCGAATATTACAAGAAATTCCCCAAACTCCTTGTCATTTTTTGATTTTCTCATTATATTCTGTCCGACCCATGCGGTCACCAATCCAACCTATACAAGGGAGAGTACCATTATGGCCAAACAGCTGCTGTTCAGCGAAGACGCGAGGCGCAAGCTTCTCGTCGGAGTGGAGACCATTTCCAAGGCTGTCAAGGTAACCCTCGGCCCCAAGGGCCGCAATGTTCTCCTGGACAAGAAATTCGGCGCCCCCACCGTAACCAAGGATGGCGTGTCCGTTGCCAAGGAAATCGAGCTCGAGGATGCCTATGAAAACATGGGCGCCCAGCTCCTCAAGGAAGTGGCTACCAAGACCAACGACATCGCCGGGGACGGAACCACCACCGCCACTGTACTCGCCTATTCCATCGTAAAGGAAGGCCTCAAAGCCGTAGCCGCCGGCATGGATCCCATGGGCCTCAAGAAGGGCATCGACCAGGCCGTCAGCCTCGCCGTGGAAGAGATCAAGAAGAACTCCAAGGAAATCAAAGAAAAGGAGGAGATCGCCAACGTCGCCTCCGTATCCGCCAACAACGACACCTCCATTGGCGGCCAGATAGCCGACGCCATGGAGAAGGTAGGCAAGGACGGCGTCATCACCGTGGAAGAGTCCAAGACCATGGACACTACCATCGACTTCGTCGAGGGAATGCAGTTCGATCGCGGCTACGTTTCGGCCTACTTCGCCACCAATCGCGACTCCATGACCGCCGTACTCGAGAATCCCCTCATCCTCATCCATGATAAGAAGATCTCGAACATGAAGGATCTTCTTCCCGTGCTGGAGAAGGTAGCCCAGCAGGGCAAGCCCCTCCTCATCATCGCCGAAGACATAGACGGCGAAGCCCTCGCAACTCTCATCGTCAACCACCTGCGCGGCACCATCAATGTTTGCGCCGTCAAGGCCCCCGGCTTCGGCGACCGCCGCAAGGCCATGCTCGAGGATATCGCCATCCTCACGGGAGGCGAAGTGGTTTCCGAGGAGCTCGGCCTCAAGCTCGAGAACACCTCCGTAAGCCAGCTCGGAACGGCCAAGACCGTCAAGGTGGACAAGGACAACACCACCATCATCAACGGGGCCGGCAAGCAGAAGGACATCCAGGACCGCATCGGCCAAATCAAGAAGCAGATCGAGGAGACCTCCTCCGACTACGATCGCGAGAAGCTCCAGGAGCGCCTGGCCAAACTCGCCGGTGGAGTTGCCGTCATCAACGTGGGTGCCGCCACCGAGGTCGAGATGAAGGAGAAGAAGCACAGGGTGGAAGACGCCCTCTCCGCCACCCGCGCCGCCATCGAGGAAGGCATCGTGCCCGGAGGCGGAATCGCCCTCATCCAGGCAGCCCTCGCTCTCGAGAAGGTCAACACCTCCAAGATGACCGATGACGAGAAAGTGGGCTTCAAGATTGTCAAGCGCGCCCTCGAGGAGCCCATCCGCCAGATCGCCGAGAACGGCGGCGTGGACGGTTCCATCATCGCCGACAAGGCCAAGTCTTCGAAGAAGGGCATCGGCTACGACGCCTCCAAGGGCGAGTGGGTGGACATGGTCAAGGTAGGCATTATCGACCCCGCCAAGGTCACGCGCTCCGCTCTCCAGAACGCGGCTTCCGTGGCTGCCCTCCTCCTGACCACCGAGTGCGCCGTCACCGACCTCCCCGAGAAGGAAAAGCCCGCCATGCCCGCCGGCGGCGGAATGGGCGGAATGGGTGGCATGGACTACTGAGTTCGATTTTAGATAGTCAATTGTATAAACGAGGCGGCGCCCGAAAGGG
>DATCUA010000412.1:0-6103 GCA_036567645.1 Rectinemataceae bacterium
ACCATGTCCACCGACGCCGAATTCGTCTCGTTCTCCTCCTCGCCTTCGGGCTCGAGCCTGCGCTTTAAGCGCGTGGAGCCCCGAGCCGACCGCCCCCTTTCCTCGTCCTTCATCTTCTCCATAGGCGACGAGTCGAAGGTCAACGAAAAGGACTTCTTCCTCCTTCTCAAGACCGACGCCGTAGCGCGTGGGGCTTCCTACTCATGGTTGGATGGATATGTGGAAAAAGTGGCGAAATCGGTCAAGGCAAAGGTCGTCAGCATTCCAGCCGGGGCCGATATACAGATCGACGGCGTCCCGGCGGGAAAGGCCCCTCTCGAGACCGCCCCCCTGCCGGCCGGGAGCGAGATGCTCGTAACCGCGGTCCACTCAGGGATCACAGCTTCATTGAAGACCATTGTTCCCTTGGATTCGAAGCCCGTCGAGATACGCGTTGAAAAAGAGATCGAGATAAGATCCGAACCAGCGGGCGCTACTCTGCTCTTGGATGGCAAGGTCCTCGGCCCTTCTCCACAACGCATCAAGCTGGAGGCTGGAAGCGAGCACAGCATCAGGGCCGACTTCGGTGAATGGGACGCTCTAGCCAAGTTCAAGGTAGACTCCGCTCTCGATTCCCTGCGGCTCGTTCCCATGACGGGAGCCCTGAGCATCACCGCCCAGCCGCACCTGGCGCTGATTTCGGTTCCGGGCATTCAGCTAGCGATGTCCGCCGATGCGAGCTATGCCGCCGAGGATGTTCCTCCAGGAAGATATTATCTGGAAGCCTCGCTTCCCGATTACGAGACCCAGCGCGTGGACTTCGAGGTAAAGCCCGGTGAAAAAGCCTCACTGGCCATATCTCTACAGAAAGCCCAAAGGAGTCTCACGATCCAGTCATCTCCGCCTGGGGCGATCATCACGGTAGACGGGGTGGAGATAGGCGCGGCGCCCGCAGAGACGATTCCTCACGAGGTGGGGAGCGCGCACACGATTTTCGCAGACTTCAACAAGGAAATGTCGGGGAAAAGGCAGGTGACCGTCTCGCTCGATTCTACGCCGATAGTCATCGAACCAGATACCGGGTCACTACGGATCGATGTTACGCCTCCCGACGCGCGAGTATCGATCGACGGAATAGAACTAGAACGAGTTGGCGAGGGAAAGTACAAGGCGTCAAACATAAAACCTGGCACCTACAATCTGCGTGCCATACAAGATAGATTCGCCCCTATCGAACAGTCGATTGTCGTTTCACGCGGCAAAAGCCTTTTCGAAACCATTGCATTGCATCCACAGCTAGTAGAAATGGTATCTGTTTCCGGCGGGACCTTCATGATGGGCTCGAACGAAGGATACTCAGATGAGAAGCCAGTGCACCAGGTGACGGTGTCCTCGTTCATGATCGGGAGGTACGAGGTGACCCAAGAACAGTACCAGAAGGTTATGGGCACAAATCCTTCCAAATTTACGAGCGGCTCGGAAGCCCCGAGGCGGCCGGTGGAGCAGGTGAGCTGGTACGATGCAGTAGCCTTCTGCAACAAGCTTTCGGAGTTGGAGGGTCTGCAGAAGGTATATACGATCACTGGGACGAATGTGCAGGCTGACTTTAGCCGGAATGGGTACCGGTTGCCGACGGAAGCCGAGTGGGAGTACGCGGCGCGGGGAGGGAGCCAATCGAAGGGTTATACGTATTCAGGCTCGAACAGCATAGACAGCGTTGCCTGGTACAGTAACAATTCTGGTTCTTCCACGCACGCAGTAGGGACGAAGGCCCCGAACGAGCTAGGGCTGTATGATATGTCAGGGAACGTCTGGGAGTGGTGCTGGGACTGGTACAAGAATAGCTACGATTCATGGGCGCAAAAAGACCCGATGGGCGCGTCCTCGGGCGGCGGTCGCGTGCTTCGCGGTGGTTGCTGGGGCGATAGCCCCAGCAACCTGCGTTCCGCCTATCGGGGTGGCCTCAGCCCGGGCAATAGGTACAATATTCTGGGCTTCCGCCTTGTTCGCCGTCCCTGAAGCTCGACCGGGATGGATGTCCCGGCCCGAACCGGAGCGCGTCCGGCGCCTGGGCCTCCCTCTACGCGGCTTGGGCGCGAATGCCGAGCGCCCCTTCCCCTGCAGTAGCCGTTTCGGATGGGCGGCGAGGCCGGGGAGGGGGTTTTATTTTCCCAATAAAGCCAGGAACTCGGCGGGGCTATATACGTCCAATGTGGAGCTTTTAAAATCGCTTCCGTTTCTCGTTATTATGCAGGCGCACTGGTTCGAGACAGCGCATTGGTGTTGCACGGCATCCTCGAAATCAGAAAAATCCAAGCCCAGGGCCTCGAGTATCATCGCGTGGGATACGGGTAGGATTGCGAGATATTTCAATACTTCTCTCAAAAAGGCTCTGGCTTTGATGTCCGATCCTATCTTCCTGAGTATGTAATAGATATTCATGACACTATGTGCGGAAATGCAACCAATCATTCTTCCATTTTCGATATTCGCCAGAATATGCCTGCTGCTCTCGACAAAGGGCGTCCGTCCCGTCGCCACATCGAGAATGATGTCCGAATCTATAAATACTTTTTTGATCATGTATTGTTCTCCATTAGCGCGCTTTCCAAAAGGTCTTTGTACTCCTGTCCCTCGTACTCTTGCATGAACATTCCCGTTATCCGGTCGGTAATCTCCGCTTTGGGCGCTGAGGTTGCCGAGCTAACCGAATCGTTCGCTGATACGGTTTCAAGGTATTCTTCCACTAGTTTCGATACGCTCCGATTTTTCTTCTTGGCGTAACCTTTGGCTTTTTCCACAACGCGCTTGTCTATGGTCAATGTCAGCTTAGATCTCATATATCCTCCAATACACGTGTTAATTATATATGATCATACGTGTAAGTCAAGTTATTGCAAGCGGACCCGGCGGAGACTTATCTACGATATAATCTTGCGGCGAATAGGGCGGGCCTTGGGCAAGCGTTTGGAGGTTCGGATTTCTTAAGGATTTGCCCTTTATTGCCACTTTGCCGCGTCAGGACCTCTAGCTCAACAGCGGACTGGCTCCAATGCTTTCGAGCCAAGCTGGGCTTTTCGCATCTCTATGTCCTGTTCCTCGTATTCCAGCCGCAGATCGGCTACAAGCTGGAGTCCGCGCATTCCATAGCGCCCGCAGAAATAGGAGAGCCCGGGGGCTATCTCGCGCTCGCTCGTCTTCACTTCCACGGCTAAGCGTGGCGAATCCTCCACGGTGACGAGGAAGTCGACTTCCCGTCCCTCTTTCGTTCTCAGGTAGCGAAGCTCGCGACGCGCGCCGTCCGTGTCCTCGCGCAGGTACAGCTCTTTGAGCAGGGCCAGGGCGACATGGTTTTCCAGTCGGGCGCCACCGTCCTCGACCAGGGCGATATCGAAAAAATAGAGCTTGGGCTGCTGCGCCAGTGACCGGGCTATCGAGCGGTTGTGGGGATAGATGCGAAAGACGATGTAGAGGGCTTCGAGGATTTCGATGTAGCGCTTGACGGTGTTGGGGGATGTGCCGATGTCTTCCGCCAGGCTCTGATAGCTCAAGGGAGACGCGACTCTGGCCCGTAAAAGCTCGACGAGGAGATGCATGGCCCGGAGTTGCCGGACATTCTCGAAGCTGAGGATGTCTTCGAGTATGAGTCCGTCCAGGTAGGTGCGGCGCCATCGCGCGGCTTCCTTGGCGCTCTTGGCCAGGAAAGGTTCGGGGAAGCCTCCTCGTTCCAAGAAATGCGCCAAGGCGGACGAAGAATCCGTTTTTGCCGCCCGGCCAGCCTGAGCCGCCTCGGCGGGACCGATCGGCATAAGCCTATGGTGGAAGTAGCGTCCCGCCAGGCTGTCGCCCGACTGCCTGAAGGTTTCCAGCCTCGCGCTCCCCGTCACGAGTATGGAGGTGAATGCCTGCTTCGTGTCGTAGATTCCTTTCAGGTAGTTCTTCCACTGCGGCATCTTGTGGATCTCTTCGAAGACTATGAGATCCGAATCCCCGGGCCAGGCTTGGCGATCGATCAGTTCCCTATCCTGGCGGTTGTCCCAATTGAGATAGACGGGTTTGTCGAACTGCTTGGCCAGCTCGCGGGCAAGCCAAGACTTGCCTACCTGGCGCGGTCCCGAGAGAAACACCATCTTGCGTTTCAGGTCCGAGAGAATAGCCTCGCTCTGACTTCGCTTCATGATGACTATATCGCACTCTATTGCGGAATAGTCAAGACCAATCCGCAATGGGATGCGGGAAAGTCGGCTTTAACCAGGGATTTCGAACACCCCCTCCAGCACGTGCCTCGGCGCGTAGGGAAAGCGCGCAAGGTCGGAAAGGGCCGTTACGCCGGAGAGGACGAGGACAGTTTCCATGTCGGATTCGATGCCCGCGACGATGTCGGTGTCCATGCGGTCGCCGATGATTGCGGTTTCCTCGCGGGTGACGCCGAGCTTGCGGATGGCGTGGCGCATCATGAGGGGGTTGGGCTTGCCGACGAAGTAGGCCTTGCGGCCGGTGGCGAGCTCGATGGGGGCCACGAGGGAGCCGCAGGCGGGCACGAGGCCGTTTTCTCCGGGGCCGGTGAGGTCGGGGTTGGTGCCGATGAGTCGGGCTCCGCCCAGGACGAGGTTGACGGCTTTTTCGATGGTGTCGAGGTTGTAGGAGCGGGCTTCGCCCACGACGACGTAGTCTGGGTTGACGTTGTTCATTGTGTAGCCGGCTTCGTAGAGGGCGTTGATGAGGCCGGGCTCGCCCAGGGCGTAGGCAGAGCCCGCGGGCTTCTGGCTGGCGAGGAATGCGGCTGTAGCGAGGGCGCTGGTGTAGAAGTGCTCATGTCCCACCGAGATGCCCAGGCGGGCGAGCTTCTGGGAGAGCTCGGCGGGGGATCGCTCTGAGGAGTTTGTGAGAAAGAGGAAGCGTTTTTCCCGCTCCTTGAGCCAGGAAACGAACTCCGCGGCGCCGCGCAGGAGGCGGTTGCCGTGGTAGAGTACGCCGTCCATGTCGATGATGAAGGCGGTTTTGCCGCGGATGGTGTCGAGTTCTTCCTTGACGGTGTTGGAAGCGGCCATGTGTCCTCCTGAGTGCGATTGAACCTATTCTAGCATACTCGCACATGAATATTGCAATGTGTATGATATGCGTATATTGTACACATGAGAGGAATAGTCATGAGGACAAATATCGTGATCGACGACGAGTTGATGGAGAAGGCGAAGAAGGCATCCGGGCACGCCACGAAGAAGCAGACTATCGAGGAAGCTTTGAGGCTCATGATAGCCCAGAAGGAACAGGCCGAAATCAGGAAATTCAGGGGCAAGCTCGACTGGGAAGGCGATCTCGAGGCGATGAGGCTCGATAGATGAGGCTTGAACGATGATAGTCGTCGATACATCGGTATGGATCGATTATGTCCGAGGAAGGCAGTCGGTTCAGACCGAGGTCCTCGATCGTGCCCTGCTCGAGGATCGAGTGGCGACGGGGGACATCATCATCGCGGAGTTCTTGCAGGGATTCAGGGATGAGAAGGATTTCTTGTTAGCGAAAGGGATGATGGACAGGCTCGTGTATTTCGACTTTCTCGGAAAGGAACGGGCGATCATCGCCGCTCAAAACTATAGGAAACTCAGGGAACTCGGGGTAACGGTCCGGAAGACAACGGATGTCATCATAGCTAGTTTCTGCATAGAGAAGGGCTTGGAACTGCTGCACAACGACCGGGACTTCGATGTCATGGAAGAGTTTTTGGGATTACGGGTGAGGCGATGATCGAGAGCTGGCACTCGACCCCGCGATTGGATTGGATGCCAAGTATCGATTGACAGCCCCGGCGCCGGCGCCTATAGTCTACTCATCGCGGCGCCGAAAGGCTCAATCGGGAAGTCGGTGAAACGCCGACGCGCCCCCAGGCACTGTAACGAGGCACGAGACCTGTCCCAGGCCACTGCGTAAAGCGGGAAGGCCGGGACGATGAAGGCAAGCCTCGAAGTCAGGAGACCGACCGCGAGGCCGCGCCCTAGGCGCGGACATCGCAATTTATTCACTGGGTGCTGAATAATGAAGGTCCAAGCCTCCATCCAATTCCTCACGCAACCAGTGTCCTCATCGGCCAAGGCCTAAGGCTTCGAGCCCGGGCGCTTCCGCG
>DATCUA010000413.1:0-6087 GCA_036567645.1 Rectinemataceae bacterium
CCCCGGCGCGCCCGAGGACGGCTGCCGTGGCCGAGCAGGCGCCCGAGCAGGTCCTGGAGCGCATGGAAAAGGCCTTCGTAGCGGCGAAAAAGCCCGTCTTGGCCCTGGGGTTGGGAGCAGTGCGCGCCGGGGCTGGTCCCCTCGTCAAGGAGATAGCCGAGCGCCACAATATCCCCGTCGTCCTCACTCCCATGGCCAAAGGCCTTCTTCCCGAGAGTCATCCCTGGTACGCGGGAGTTCTTTTTCACGCCCTGAGCGACATGGTCGCCGAAACCCACAAGCAGGCCGATCTCGTAGTCGGCGTAGGCTACGATCCCGTGGAATTCAACTACGAAGACTGGATGCCCAAGGCTCCCCTTCTCCACCTCGACACGGTCGCGGCCGACATAGACAGGCTGCAATACCCCCACATCCTCGACGTGGTGGGAGGAATCCTCCCCGCCCTGGCGCGACTGGCCGCCCTCCCTCCCTTGGCTTCGGGCTGGGACGAGAAAGCCCTCGCATCGAGGCGCAAAGCCATGTTCGACCGCTTCGCTCCTCCCGCGGGCAGTTTCGGCCCCCGCGCTGCACTCTCCATTCTCAGGGAGATCCTCCCCCAGGACGGAATCATGGCCTGCGACGTGGGTGCCCACACCCATCTCATCGGCCAGATGTGGCCCACCCCTGCGCCCGGCCTCCAGCTCATGACCAACGGCTGTTCTTCGATGGGATTCGGAGTGCCCGCGGCCATAGGAGCCAAGCTCGCCATGCCTGAACGCAAGGTAGCCTGCGTCAGCGGAGACGGAGGCTTCCTCATGATGGCCGGGGAGATGGCCGTAGCGCGGAGGAGAAAGCTCCCCATAGTCTTCGTCGTCCTGGCCGACCAGAATCTCGAGCTCATACGCCTCAAACAGGCCCGAAAAGGATTCGCTTCCTATTCAACCCTCCTCTACGAAGAAGCCTGCCCCACACCCAACTACGTCTTCGGCGTCCCGGTGGTCAGGGCGGATACGGCTGAGGAATACCGGGCGGCACTAGAAAATGCTTTCGCCGCTGATGGCCCCGTCATCGTCGAAGCCCACATAGACAGCTCGGAATACGACGGGCTGATCATGAAAAAGCACAAGTAGCGCAGAGGAGGAAGGAATGTCCGAGATAGGAACGAATCCAGTATTCGATCCGGATGCGGCGGCGGCCGCCCGGCTCGCCACCGTCCCCTTTTCGGGGATCAGGAAGGTCTTCGACAAGGTGAAGGAACTGGAAGCAGCCGGACGCGAGGTCATCCACTGGCAGATCGGGCGTCCGGATTTCGATACTCCCGCGCATATAAAGGAGGCGGCCGCCGCCGCCCTGGCTCGCGGAGAGGTGCACTACGCCCCCAACTTGGGCCTACCCTCGTTGAGGAAGGCTATAGGAGCGCGGACTGCCGTGGACACCGGCGTGGCCGTGGACGGGGAAAAGCAATCCATTGTCATGGCGGGCGCGAACGAGGGCATCATGGTGGCCATGCTCGCCTTCGTCAACCCCGGGGACGAGGTACTGGTGGCCGACCCGAACTGGCATCATTACAAGTCCTGCGCATCCCTGGCCGGAGGGGTTCCCGTGGAAGTGCCCACGAAGGCGGAAGACGGCTTCGCCCTCGACCCAGACGAGGTGGCGCGCCGCATAGGCCCACGAACCAAGATCCTCTGCGTAACATCTCCCGGCAACCCTACGGGCTGCGTGCAGAGCGCCGAGAGCCTCAGGGCCCTCGCCGACCTCGCCAAGAAGCACAATCTCCTGGTCCTCTCGGACGAGATCTACGCCCGCATCTACTACGGCGAGGGAAAGACGGCTCCTTCGATCTATTCCATCCCCGGCATGCCCGAGCGCACCATCATCATCAACGGCTTTTCAAAGACCTACTCCATGGACGGCTGGAGGCTGGGCTGGACCGTGGCATCGGAAAAGGTGACCCGAGCCCTGCTCAAGGTGAGGCAGTACACTACCGTCTGCGTGAACACATTCATCCAGCATGGGGCGGCCCTCGCCTTGAGCGCGGACCAGTCCTGCGTGGATTCCATGGTCGCCCAGTTCGCCGAACGCCGCGCCGTCATGCTCGAAGGCCTTCGCTCCATACCCGGACTCGAGGTGGTCGAACCCCTGGGTGCCTTCTATGTCTTCCCGGATATTTCGTCGTTCGGCAAAAGCTCCGAGGAACTGGCCGACTGGCTCATCCAGGAACATGGAATAGCCACAGTAGCTGGTAGCGTGTTCGGGAAATCTGGCGAAGGGCACCTGCGTCTGGCATATTCCTGCTCCACCGAGGAGTGTGCCAGGGGCGTAGAAAAGCTCAAGAACGCCCTCGCATCCATCAAGCGCGGTTGAAAAGAGGTACAGAAGGATGAAATCGTATAGAGTAGCGGTTGTCGGCGCCCTTGGCGCCGTAGGCAGGGAGATGATCAAAACCCTGGAACAGAGGGGCTTTCCGGTGTCGGAGCTGAAGCCCCTGGATGTAGCCTCCAATGCCGGCGCCCTCGTGCCCTATCGCGGCGCGAATGTCGCCGTACGGGAAGCGGCCAAGGGCGCTTTCGCCGACGTGGACATAGCGCTTTTCTCAGCCGGAGCCGAGGCAAGCCTGATCCTGGCCCCCATAGCCGCCGCCGAGGGAGCCGTCGTCATAGACAACTCCTCGGCCTGGCGCATGGATCCAGGCGTTCCCTTGGTGGTGCCAGAGGTCAACCCCAAGGCCGCCCTTTCCCACAAGGGCATCATAGCCAATCCCAACTGCTCTACCATCCAAATGCTGGTAGCCTGCAAGCCCATACACGACGCGTACGGTATCAAGCGGATCGTTGTAGCGACCTACCAGGCGGTTTCGGGCACAGGGGCCAAGGGCATGGGCGAACTGACTACCCAGGCGGGCCAGTTTGTGCGGGGGGAGCCCATGAAGGCTTCCATCTACCCCAAGCGCATCCTCTTCAACGCCATACCCCAGATAGATATCTTCCTCGACAACGACTACACGAAGGAAGAGATGAAGATGGTTCACGAAACCCATAAGATTCTCGATCCTTCTATTGCGGTGAGCCCCACAACCGTTCGGGTAGCAGTGTTCAGGGGACATTCTGAAGTCGTCAACCTCGAGCTCGAAAAGCCCTTCGACATGGTGGAGCTTCGCTCTCTCCTCTCCAAGGCGCCGGGGCTCACCCTCATGGACGATCCTTCCACTCTCACCTACCCCACAGCCCTCGATGTCGAAGGCAAGGACGATGTCTACGTGGGCAGGCTCCGCCGCGACCCCACGGTACCGAGCGGACTCAATTTCTGGGTGGTAGCGGATAACCTGCGCAAGGGCGCCGCTCTCAATGCCGTCCAGATAGCCGAACTCCTGGCCGCCGAAGGCCTGGAGCCGAAGGCGCGGTAAATTGACAAGGTTCCCTGAGGGCTCTATCATCTTTCGATAGAGCCTTCTCACGGAGCTTCGATGGATTCCATCAAGGATCGCTACAGTCCGCTTCTCGCCCGCATGCTCTCAGGAGCGAAACAGCAGAAAACCCTATCCGACACCGATGTCTACCAAGATGGAGAAATCGGCCTCCTGCCCTATATCGACCAGATCATAGAAGATCACCTCCTGCCAGGATCGGGCATCCGTGGCATGGAACATCTGGAAGCCCTCCTGGACAGGGCGCGCTCGGGTGAAACCTGTCTCCTCCTCCTCGAGCATTATTCCAACTTCGACCTGCCCGGCCTTCATTATCTATTGAGAAAAGCCGGCGGCAGAGGCCCGGAGCTAGCCGATTCGCTCGTGTCGATCGCTGGGATCAAGCTTTCCGAGTCCAACCCCGTCGTAAACGCCTTCGCCCAGGCCTATACGCGCATAGTGATCTATCCCAGCCGCTCCTTGGAGATCATCAAACGCAATTTCAAGGATCCGAACAAGCTGTACCATGAGATTCGCCGCTCCATGGCCATCAATCGCGCAGCCATGAAGGCTCTGGGAACGGTGAAGCGCTCGGGCAAGATCGTGCTCGTGTTCCCTGCGGGAACCCGCTATCGGCCAGGGGATCCGGCCACGAAACGCGGAGTCAGGGAGATTTCATCCTATATCAAGAGCTTCGACTGCTTCTGCCTCATGGCCGTGAACGGCAATATCCTGCGCATCAACCCCTCGGGCGAAATGGAGGAAGACCTTCTCCATTCGGACAGGCTGGTGTACACGGCTTCTGCCCCCCAAAAAAGCGCCGATCTCCTGCGTCATATCAAAGAAGAACATCACCACCGGGAAGACAAGAAGCAGGAACTGGTCGACCACATCATGGAAGAGCTCGACAGGATGCATAGCGAGGTCGAAGCCGAACGCAAGGCCCCGTAAGCTCCCCCCGCGCGAAAATCCAGAGCTCAGCGTCTCTGCCTTCCGAAAAGCCTCGATGCCGGGTTGATACCGAAGCGGAGAGGGAAATAGAGCCAGGCGAATCCGAAGCCGGCTAGGTGGGTGAGGTGGGCTACCGAGGACCTGAAGCTGAAAACCTGGGAGAGTATCTCAATGGTTGCGTAACCGATCACCATGATGGGGGCCCTCAGCGGTAGTACGCCGTAGACGTATATCAGAGCCTCGGGATTGAGGACGGCGAAGGCGAGGAGGACTGCGAATACGGCGCCCGAGGCTCCGAGGAGCCAGGTATTCCAGGCGCCGGCCAGGGCGTACACGGCGAAGGATGCAAGCCCGGCGAGCGTGCCTGTGAGCGCATAGAAGAGAACAAATTCCCTCGATCCCATGCTTCGTTCCACCTGGGTGCCGAAGAAGAACAATCCGAGCATATTGACGGCGAGATGGGAGAGGTCTGCGTGGGCGAACATATAGGTAAAAAGCTGCCATACGCGGCCCGAGAGGACGAGAGCGGGATTGAGGGCTAGGAAAGCCTTGAATTCGGGCGCGACATAGCCAACGGCGAAAGAAAGCGCATTCGCCGCTATCAGGTAGAGGACGGCATTGGAGTACCGGTAGCGGAAAGGTTTTCTCAGGGCGTTCATCGGGGGCATGATAGTACAATACGGAAAATCACGGCCTAAGGCTAGTTCCGGGCTTTTTCCACGATGGCGATGAGCTGGTTCAGTGTAAAGGGCTTTACGAGGAGTTCGTCCATGCCGGCGGCCTTGCATTTCTCAAGTTCTGCTTGGCCGGTTCTCGCGCTCATGCCCGCCACCAGGGTTTTAGACCCCGGCCGTGCTTTTCTGAGCTCGGCGGCGGTCTTGTACCCGTCCATCCCCGGCATGAAGGTATCTACGAGAACGAGGGCGTAGTGCTTGCCCACGTACATGTCCAGGGCGGCCTCCCCCGAATCGGCAAAATCGGCCGAATAGCCTCGAAGGGAGAGCATACGCCCGACGATGTCCCTGTTGGCTTCTGAATCGTCCACTACGAGGATAGGCAGGCTTCTGGGAGAAGTTGTCTCTTCCAGAGAAAAGAAGAAATCTTGTTGGGATAACCGCTGAGCCTGAATCCGCGAAGGGTTTGGCTTGGGCTCGGGAGCGGGGATCTGCGGTTCAGCTGGCGCATGCGCGGCTGCCGGAAACTCGGCCTGCTCTCGAGCCGCCTGGATCGGGGCGGTATGGGCCGATTCTCCCGAATGCTCGGGCATGAAGAGATCGCCCTTGACCGCTGGTCCCTTGAAGGTTATCGGCCTTCCCCGCTTTTTCTCCACAAGGGCGAGATCGGGAAAGAGGCTGGGCGAGAGAGTTCGTGTGTCATGGAGATTGGGGCTTGCACTTCGCCGTACAGCCTGATCCGGGGCTGTTGTTCCTCCCGTCTCGGGTTTTTCCCTCGGCTCATCGGGATGCGGATCGGGAGGGGATCCGGCGGCCACGCCTTCTCCAGACTCGGGCGGCTTGCTATACGCGGCGGCGAGCAGATCTTCCAGCGGGTTCTTCGGCCTGGCCCTCCTTCCTGGCTCGGGGGTCGGAATGCCCTCTTCAGCGCTCCTCATGCCCACCCGCCTCAGCGCGATAAAAAGGAAGAACGCGGCCATGATGCCGGAGCCGAGGAGGACATAGAGATACGGATCTGAGCCCGACCATCCCAGCGCCGGCACGGCATACACTCGCCATTGGAGGCCACCAGCTTCC